>CALFHQ010000953.1 GCA_937876385.1 uncultured Pseudomonadota bacterium | reverse complement strand
GAAACTTGAAGCCGGCATTGCCAATGGCAGACCGAACCCGAGTGCGGCTTTCCCGAACAGCAGTCTCAGGCAGACCAACCACCTCAAAGCTGTTCAACCCAGGCCCCGTGTCGCACTCCACCTCAACCAGATACCCATCCACCCCCACAACACCAGCAGAGTAAACTTTTGCAAACATGACTTTCACCTCCCATAAGTCTAATCGTCCAGAAATGAGAAATGCGTGCGGAGAGGGCAAAGAAAGTTCAATTCATGGTTGTTTTTCTTTGGATGGGGGGGGGGAGCAATGGGTTGTGCCGGTTCCCGCTGACACTTCCAGAAAAGACCTCCTTGAACCAGAGAAGGAGATTGCCTTGACATAGACAGAGTACAGCAGATATTCTTTGGCCTGAACATCACCAGACAGATTCGGTTCCTCGCCCTGATTCCCTGATTCTGCGAGGCGTGGAGCGAGCCGGGTCAAAACGTTGTGGGCACTGCCCCGAAATGGAGTTTCAGTATGTACTTCAAGCTCTCTATGATTGGTATTTTGCTGTTTGCCGCGGTGACAATGGCCGGGTGCGATCTGTTCGGTGGATCCGATACGGAAGACAACACACCCGCAGAAGGGACCGTGTATGACCTCTCGAATGTGTCCAAGGAACAAATTGACTTCGAGGGGAAACTCCGGTTCGATATTGGTCCTGGCAGCTACGGAGCCTTCTATGTGGAAGTGGAATCTGGACGGGACTACTTTCTGCTCTCCGAAGTAGCCTCCGGTGGTGGAGTGACAATGTACCTATCCCCCAATTCGGAGTTGACGATCGGCGACCCCTCGGTGCTGAAACCGAACCTCCCTGCTGGGGGAGGCTGGTTCACTGCAGGTTGGTCTGGCCGACTGTACGTGCTCGTGCTTGCTTCGACGCCGAACACGACCCTGACGACGGGGATATACACCTATGACCCCAATGCCTCCATCCCAAGCAACGCAGCGCAGCTCATTGTCAATGACATTCCCACCGAAGCGTCCCTGATGACCAATCAAGAGCATCTTTACTACTTCGAAGCCCAGCCGGGTTACACCTACGAAGTCTACCCGACCACGGTGGAGGGATCGATTGTCGTGTACGCCAGCATCTCCCCTACAGTAAGCGAGGACAACTACGAGTTCGGCGGCGCCTACGGCACCGACCGGATGAGTATTCAGTATACGGGAGCAACAACAGTCTACCTGGCAGTGATCGATTCTGGGAGCACGTTGGGATCGGATTACACGATCCGAGTGTTCTCCTACGATGAAGAAAATGGCCCTGTTGAGGGAATCGAAGACCTCACGGTGAACGCCGAGAAGATAACCGGTTCCCTGATGCCCCATGCCGTTCAGCGATTCGCCTTTGACATGAACTATGGAAGCACCTACAGCATCATCAGCTCCGAACTGAAGGGGGGAATGTCCGTCTATGGATGTGAATTGTCCTGCGTTGACGACGAGGTATACACAAGCACTGGAGCTTACGCAACCAATCGGATCGACCTTCTCGCCTCGGAGAGTTCGGGAACACATTATGTGGCAGTGGTTGCAGGTGGCAGCGATTTGGGCACCGAATTCACACTACGAGTGATCTCCTATGACGATCCCAACGCACAAGTGCCGAACATCAGCTTGTCTCAGGGTACAACTCTGACCGACCAAACCCTGGTCCCCGACGAAATCAAGCGATACAAGATGAGCCTCAGCCAGGGAATAACCTATCGAATCGACGTGACAACGGAAGAAGGCGGCATAGGAACATATTTTTCTTCCATTTCTTCGGTGGATGACCAGGTCTACGAGAAGACCGGGGACTACGGCAACGACGGCATTTCCGTGCTTCCAGAAGAGACCGGCTACTACTATGTGGCAGTCAAGGCGTCGAGCAGCGGTCTCGGCGCTACCTACTCCATTGCCCTCAATGAGGTGGACTAGAAATCTCCTTCGCAGTGAACGGGCCGAAACAGCCGCCCCGTTCGCTTCGCCCAGTATCGTCTAAGACTCAAGAAGGCCCTGGACAAGGAACAGAAGAAGGCAGACAGACAGTAGGAGCAGGCCAACATCTGCCGGCTTCGGCTGGGCCTCGTCCTGCTGGCTGAACGACCGGAAGAAGGGCGCCTCAAGTAGTGTAATTGGGAAATCGCCCCAGAGCGTCTGTCTACTTATTGACCAGGGCGGCCTTGCTGGTGGGACTGTCGGGTCGAAGGATGGCGTAGTACCCTGAAGTTTGGCCCATCTGTCCTCTCCCCGTTTCCTCTGGAAGTGGCTAAATATCCAACCCCTGAACCTATCTCCAGCCCTCTCATCATCGCACGCAGCCACGGTTTCCGGTTTTGCAGGCCCAGTGCACTTGGTTGTTTCCCTTAATTGAACCCGCACGGACAAGGATTCATGCTGGCGACAAGCATCACCGACGCCGGAAACTCGC
>CALFHQ010000952.1 GCA_937876385.1 uncultured Pseudomonadota bacterium | reverse complement strand
CGAGAGGACCCCGAAGAAGAAGCCCGAGTCCTCCCCCCCGACGAAGCCCTCACAAAGATGGTGGTTGATGGAAAGAAGAAGGGGCTCGAGGGGGCGGTGGAAGCCGTTCTGGAACAGGGCCGGCGCCCCGTGGACATCATCAACAACATCCTCATCCCTGCCATGAAAGTGGTTGGGGACCTCTTTGGCTCCGGGAAGATGCAGCTCCCATTTGTTCTCCAAAGCGCCGAGGTGATGAAGCGCGCAGTGGCCCACTTGGAACCCCTCATGGACAAAGCAGATAGCCAACAAAAGGGCACTTTGGTGCTTGCCACGGTGAAAGGGGACGTCCACGACATCGGAAAGAACCTCGTGGACATCATCGTCACCAACAACGGCTACAAAGTGGTCAATCTTGGCATCAAGATCTCCATCGAGGAGATGCTTAAGGGGGTGCAGGAACACAACGCCACCGCCCTGGGAATGAGCGGCCTCCTGGTGAAATCCACCGTGGTCATGAAGGAAAACCTCCAGGAGATGATGCGTCGAGGAATCCAGCTTCCAGTCCTGCTGGGTGGGGCCGCACTGACCCGGGATTTCGTGGAGGGAACCCTTCGAGACCTGTACGGACCGGAGGTGTACTACTGCCAAGACGCCTTCGAGGGGCTCCACACCATGAACCGGTTGGTCGAGACTTCCCGAAGTGAACCGGAAACATTCAAGTCTCCGGCGGATTCTCGCCCCGCCGGCAACAATCTGGACAAGAAGGGCACCCAGGAGGCAGGCGCTCCTGCGACAGCCCCCGATTCTCCTATCTCCCTCGTGGATGCGCCCCATCCCCCGTTTCTGGGTTCCCGGGTGCTCCCCTCTATTCCCCTCAAAGAAGTCTTCTCCCATCTAAACGAGACCACCCTCTTTCGAGGTCAATGGAGATACCGCCGAGGCAACCTCTCCAGAGAAGAATATGCGGCCCTTACCCGGGACGAGATTCGCCCGATTTTCGAGGGATTGAAACGAAAGGTTGAGGCCTCATCGCTCTTTGAGCCTCAAGCTGTATACGGCTACTTCAACGCAGCTTCGGTGGGCAACGACACGTTGATTCTCGACGAAGCCGGGAAGACCCTGGCTCGATTCCAGTTCCCTCGCAAGAAGAGCCCGCCCCACAACTGCATCTCCGACTATGTATCCCCTCAAGATAGCGAGAAAATGGACATCGTTGGACTCTTCGTGGTCACGGTGGGGCCTCGAGTCACCCCGGAAGTGCAGCGCCTCTTCAAGGAAGCCGACTACCGGGACTACCTCCACCTCCACGGGCTTGCGGTAGAATCTGCAGAAGCAACGGCAGAGTGGCTGCACCGCCACATGCGACGGGAGCTTGGCATCGACGGGGAGGACCAATCGGGGCACCAGGCCATGGTTCGTCAAGGATACCGAGGGTCTCGCTACAGCTTCGGATACCCGGCCTGTCCAAACCTGGAAGACCAGAAGACACTCTTCCAACTGCTAGAGCCCAATCGCATCGGGGTGGAGCTATCGCAGTCCTGCCAGATGCAGCCCGAGTACTCGGTATCAGCAGTTGTGCTCCATCACCCCGATGCCCGCTACTTCAACACCGACTGAGGAGGGAACCATGCAGAAGGCAGTTTGCATCCACTGCGGCTATATCTACGACCCATCGCAAGGGGATTCCACCCAGGACGTTCCACCGGGGATCCCCTTTGATAATCTTCCTGACGACTGGCGGTGCCCCATCTGCTATGTTGGAAAGGAAGAATTCGACATCATCTGAACCGAAAAGGAGAGCCCATGAAGACTCCCTCGTTGCGCTCTTGCATCCTCCTTCTGTTAGTGGTGGCCTTCGCCACCTCTTGCATTGGGGACAAAGCAGCACCCCTCGACTCCGAACCCGACTCCAACGGGAATGCGACAGCACCCGAAGAGAGCCAGACCACCACCCCTCACGAAGTCTTTCGCAGGGAAGTGGAAACCATTCGTCAACGGGTTCGGGCACGCTCCCTCAATGCGACAGCGCTTCCATCAGCAGGGGCTCCCCTCTACGACCTTCACGTCTCCATCAACACCGACATGATGACCTACAGCGGAACCCTCTGGCTGTGGGCCCAAAACAACAGCGCAGACAACTGGAACGCACTCCACTTTCACCTCTATCCCAACTTCGAAGGGATCTCCGGCGACCTCAGGAACCTCGTCGTCAACGCCGCCTACATCGAGGGAAGGAGCGTAAAGATTGAGGATCGAAAGACCCATGTTGTGCTCCCCCTGGAGCACCCGTTGGTTCCAGGGGACAACGTCGTCGTCCGCATGGAGTTCCAGGGAATAGCAGCTCGTGGAAAGCTCCATCCGCCCTCGGACTCCCTGGCATCCATGGTCAAGGAGTTGATGGAGCTTCTGGGAGATGCCGGGGGAGACTATGGCATCTTCGCTTATAGCTCCGGGATCCTCTCGTTATCCCTCTGGCATCCCATCCTGGCAGCCTACGATGCGGACGGATGGGACACCCAGGACGTGGGGGTCATTGGCGACTTCTCCTACTTCGACGTCGCCGATTTCGAGGTCAACGTCGAAGCACCAGCGGAGTGGACCCTCATCACCACTGGGGAATCTCTGGGAGAAGGAAAGCAAACCCGGACCTTTGCTGCAGGCCAGGTTCGAGAGTTCACCATCATGGCCAGCCGTGAACTGAAGGCCCTGATTCAGACCTTGCCTGGGGAATTCCCGGTGGAAATCCGAACCTGGGCAAAGAAAGGCAACGAAGGTACCAACAATCGAGTGCTCAAAGCCGCAGTGAACTCGGTGAAGACCTACCAGGATCTCTTTGGCCCTTACCCTTATGGGCAACTGGACGTCGTTCAGATGGACTTGAAAGGGGGCGCCGGCGGGGTGGAGTTCCCTGGATTGGTGACCTTGGCCAGCATGCTTTACCTGGATCAGACCGCTCTTGAGGTGCCGGAGTCGAAATCCGTCGTGAACTCCCGATTCATGAGAGAAACGGTGGAGTTTGTGGTCGCTCACGAAGTGGCCCATCAGTGGTGGAATGCGGTGGTGGGCAGCCACTCTCGCAATCACCCGTTCATGGATGAGGCCATGGCCAACTATTCGGCAGTCCTCTACTTTGAGCAAATTCATGGCAAGGACGCT
>CALFHQ010000951.1 GCA_937876385.1 uncultured Pseudomonadota bacterium | reverse complement strand
CAGGCGACTGACGCAGCATACGGGGATGATCGCTGGTCAAGATGACCCTGTTTAGGATAAGATCCCGCGTTGCCCGGTGGATTTCTTGAGCCCCTGGTCGATTTGGACCCGGTCGGTCAACGTGAGCAGTTTCCCGAGGTGGTGCAGCATGGCTTGCCGGGAGTCGCTGTCGAGTCCTTCCAGGATCATCAATAGAGCTTGCCGTTGTTGCTTCTGTCGAGTCATGATCCAGCGTTTCCCCTTGGTCGTCAGTTTTACCAATGACTTTCGGCGATCGCTGTGAGTAGCCCGGGAAACGAGCCCCTTCTTTTCAAGTCGCAGGGTCAGCTCGGAGATGCTGCTCTGGGCCTTTCGCAAGGCCGTCACGAGGGTGGAGATGGTGCAATCTCCCTGGTTGTAGAGGTATTCGAGGTACAGCACCTGGAC
The DNA here is from genome assembly GCA_937876385.1 of uncultured Pseudomonadota bacterium. Lineage (GTDB taxonomy): Bacteria > Myxococcota_A > UBA9042 > CAIXZC01 > CAIXZC01 > CALFHQ01. The sequence goes on along the minus strand of CALFHQ010000951.1, from coordinate 1,590 downwards.
GTTTGTGAGCCCTGTTTGCACTTCCAGTTGGGTGGAGAGGCTTCCCAGGCGGTTTTGTACGAGGGGTAGAAAATGGGCGATGCGATCGATGGTTTCGGTATTGCGAACAACGTCCATGGAGCCTCCGTACAGTGCACTTGCGGTTCCATAGTAGCGGGTTCGGGCGGGGAGGCAAATTTGTGGGACTCTCGTGACCAGGCTGCTCGTGTCTGACTACTCGGCTTTCCGGGCTTTGCACTTCTCAATCAGCTTCTTTGCGCTGTCTTTGTGAACCAGAACGGTGAGCATTTTCAATTTGATGAAGTCTTCTCGAAAGAAGTAGTAGCCGTCGAAGCGGCCGTGGCGAGCGCTGCGTCCGGAGTCCTTGATGAGGTACCACTTCTTTCCAGCCACTTTGGTGACTCCCACCAGATGAATTCCATGGTCATCGGTGGTTGTGTGATTGTAGATTCTCAGTTCACGGGCGTCCTGGTCGATGAATTCGAAGGGGATGTCGAAGGTGGGAATGAAGGCGATGTCGAGGTGGAAGTTCTTCCCCGGTTCGCTCACGTCCCCTCCGATTCCCACCGAGTAGCCGTTCAAGATGGCGCCGTCAACGACCCCCATGAAGTCCTCCAGCGGGACGTTGTAGTAGGTGTCGTCCTTCCACCAGTTGTCTGGTACGTCAAAGAGTCCCGTCTGGTAGAACGGGAGCTGTTTGGTGGACATGAATTGAACGTAGTCGTCGGGGTTGATTCCGAGGGCCTCTCGAAGGAAAGAGACCGGGGTGTATCGCTTCCCCTCGAACTCGAACTCCTGAGGGGGAGTTCCCAGGTACTTGTCAAGGATGAGTCGGATTCCGGAGACGACGAAATCCTCATCCCAGATTTGCTCTGTTTCGATATACTTCAGGAATGCATTGAGTTCATCATACATTCTTAGATGATCGTGCAGGCCATCTTCGGCAACAACTCCGTCATACACCGACAGCGGCACGACTCCGTATTTGGCCCACATGCGGTTCACTGCGTTCACCTGGGAACCCTCAGAGAAGTCCGATTCACCCCGCATCTGCACGAACCGGCGGGCCTTCTCGACGTATTCCCAGTAAACGGTATGCATCTCCGCCAGCTTGACCTTCTTCCCTTTGATTCTATACACTTCGGATTCCAGGAAGGAGGTGCCGGCGAAGGCCCAACAGGTCCCCGTGTAGAATTGGGCCTGGGGTTCGAAATGGAACACCGACTTGAACACTTTGGGACCCTCCGGGCGCTCATCGGCAGGGAGGGAGGAGAGCAGAACCGGTCGATTTTCCTTCTTCTCTTTGCGTGCCTTCTTGATTGGGGCTGTGATCTCTTCCGTTTCTTTTCTCAGTTGTTTATCAAGTGCCTCTTTTCTATCTTTTATTTTCTCCAATATCGGATCCTTCGTGCGCTCCTCGTAGAAGGCTCCATCGGGTCGAGGCTCCTCTCCTCGAGCGATCCCCAGACCGGTCAACAACAGCACGACAGAAAAGAACGACGTTTTGAGAAGTGGACCCATTGTATCCTCCAAAATGCTCACAGGTTCGAAACCACCCGGCGGTTGCCCGAGATCTTGGTGTTGGCCAGA
>CALFHQ010000950.1 GCA_937876385.1 uncultured Pseudomonadota bacterium | reverse complement strand
CTCTTCAAGCTCAAGGATGGGCTGCAGTTTGTGGCCATTGGGGCGATGTTCTTCCCCATGGACGGCTTTCGAAACTTGAACACCATCCCCAGACAGGATCCCGAAATGGCGTGGATGCTTCGTGGCATGGCGCAGGTGAGGTTCTAGCAATGAAAATGCAACCGCTGGCAACGACTGTGCAGATTCAAAAGGAGCAAAAGGTGAAGCGACTTCTGGGACGGATTGTGGTGATGGGGTTGTTGGCTGTGTCTTGTGGTGAAGAGCCGGACATTCAGGTGATTGCGTACGAGGACAGCGGGTCCTTTTCCGGGGTGGACTGGGACGATGTATACTCGCAACCCGGTCCCAGCTCCAACGTCTACCACGGTGTCACCGCCGCCCCAACCTGCATTGGAAACAACGATGGCATCGTGGAAGCATCGGAAATGCCCACTGTCATTGGGGCTGTCGCCTCCTACCGGGTGAATCCCTACAACACGTCGGTTCCAGTCTCGCTGACCGGAGTGGAGGATGGCTCTCAGTACGTTTGGGACTACTCCAACCCGCCCCAACTGACCCCGACCCATTTTAAGGTAGAGAGTCTTCAGAACCAGTGGTTCGCCGGGCATTTCCCGGAGGGCCAGTACGTCACCCCCCTGTCCCTTTGGGACCCCAATATTCTTGGAGTCTATCGAAACGAGGGGGACACCGTGATGCTCCTGGGGATTGCCTCTGCGACGTCTCCAGCCGATCCTGATTTCACCTTGCTGGTGTACGACGCTCCGCTGGTTGTTTTCCGCTTTCCCCTGGACGTTGGGGCCACCTGGGAGCAGACCGTGACTTTCTCGGACGCCACGTTGAAGGGGGTCAAAAACGCCGGAGAGGAGACCTACCGCTTCGTCGTCGATGGCCGAGGGCGTGTGGAGCTGCCTCAGTTCAGTTTCGACAACGTCCTTCGGGTTCGGTTGAAACTGACGCAGCGTTTCGTGGTGAGCGATGGGTCACCCGACATCAGCCACATCCAGTACTTCTTTGTCCACGAGTGTGTAGGCGAGGTCGCCCGCATTGTTTCTCACGCCAATGAAACCGACAACAACTTCACCGCTGCCTCGGAGTTCCGGTATCTGGGACTGTGATGTTTTCGAGACTTTCCGGGAGCCGGTCAGCCGTGATTCTGCCCGGTGACTTTCGAGGCACATTCGAAGAACTTGAGGACGCACGGAGTGAGGAGGCGGTAGTAGACGTTGTTTCCGTCGCGCCGGTCGTCGACAATTCCCTGACCACGAAGCAATGAGAGGTGCTTGGAAACTGTAGACTGGTCGAGTTCAGTTATCGCAGTCAACTCGCCAACGGTCGCTTCGCCCTCACCGAGACGATGGACAATTTTCAGACGCGAAGGGTTGCCGACCGCTTTGAGAACCCTTGCCATCCGCTTGTAGCGCTCATTGTCCATGCCGGTAACTCCTCCCAAATCGGGATTGGTGGTGCTGCGCACCTCTCTACGTATATTCGGTGCTTCGAAACGTGTCAAGGAAGTGAGTGGAGAATCGACCCCCATCCGGGCCTTGAAGGGGTGACCCGGATGAGGGGTCGGGGAGAAAGAAGTTCCGGTCGATTGGGAGACCGGAACCATCAGATTCAGAGAGCGACTAGTCCAGGTCTCCGCTCAGTCGAGCGAAGGAGTGACAGGCGCCACAAGAGTTCGGCATGATGTCGTAGTCGTGACCCTGGGAGGGGTCAGACTTCTTCAAGATGGAGCTTTGCCCCGGCCAGACGATGTCGAAGACGTGGGAAGAGATATTCCCCTCGGCAACGGCGGTCATGCCATCGTCGTCCAGAGCCAGATGGTACTGGCCGTCATCATCCAGGTCGAAGAGCTTGCCGATTTTGGCCATGTGGCAAGATGCACATCTTCCGGTGGGCATTGCGTCGTCCGCCGGAGTGTACAAGGCGCCACCCATGCCCGCTTCGTCCTGCATGTGCTGAGCGACGGCCTTGGCGACTTTGCCTTTGGACATTGCCACCGCTGGGGCTTCCAGAACCAGCGCTGCACCATCCTTCTTGACCACACCGCCACCATCAAATTGGAGCGCTGCCACATCGTCCATGCTCACTGCTTCAAAGGCACCGTGGCCTGCGTGGCATGAGAGGCACAATGTGTTGTTGTTGTAGACAGGATGTTCCATCTCGTAGGTTCCAGACTCGACCTTCGCCGGTCCGCCCTTCAAGCTGTGCACATCGTGACAGGAGGCGCAGGTCATCTTCTCGTACGGGTTGTTCGAGTGCATGGAGCGAAGAGTTTCGGGGAGCATCTGGGAGTGAGCTCGGCCGTGAGTCTCGTCAGCCCAGGTGTGGAACGGCCCCTCGGTGTAGGTGTTGGTCGTGGTCGGCTTGTCATAGTTGAAGTAGAAGGTCTCCATTTCGTTGACGCCGGGAACGAAGAAGCCGTTGCCCAGGGTGTCGGCGAAGGTCGCATCGTAGGCGTACTTGAAAATGCCCTTTGGTGTGGCACTCTTACCAGCGTGGGACGAGTGGCACTGTCCGCAAGCCTCGTTAC
>CALFHQ010000949.1 GCA_937876385.1 uncultured Pseudomonadota bacterium | reverse complement strand
GGCTTTCTCCTTCTTTTGAGGTTGTGCCGCTTCCTTGTCTTTCTGCGCACAACCCAGCAGCCCCATCCCCAGCACCAGCATCAACACAACCAAAGTTCTCATGGCAATCCTCCCAATCGTCTTCCCAGATTTCTAGCATCCCACTTGCGACAAAGCAAGAGAGAGCACCGACCAATCCTGAACCCGGAACCCTCGGCGTGTGTTCTGGTACCTTGCGCCCCCTTTCCTTGACATTTTCTGCCCAGCCGACCAAACTGCCCACCAACCGGGAGATTGGTCATGTGGCACAGGGCTTTCGTGGGCCTCGGCTCCAACATTGGCGACAGTCGCAACATTCTTCAAGGGGCCATTGAGCACCTGGCAGCGCACTCTGGAGTTCGGCTGGTTTCGGTCTCCTCGCTGTACCTGACAACCCCCGTTGGAGGGGTAATCCAAGACGATTTTCTCAACCAAGCCGTAGCCATCGACACGACCTTAAACCCCGAAGAGCTTCTGATTCTGGTGCAAAGCATCGAAGCAGACTTTGGCCGCGAGCGGTTGGTGCGCTGGGGACCCCGAACACTGGATCTCGATATCCTGTTTTATGGGGACCAGACCGTTGACCTGCCTCACCTCACCATCCCCCACAGAGAAATTCCCGACCGAGGGTTTGTCCTCGCCCCCATGAAGGAAATCGCCCCCAATCTGGAACACCCCGTGTTGGGCCACTCCATGGCAACACTATATGGTGCGTGGGTTTCCTCAGTAAAGAGGCCGCAAGACCACATCTCCAGGCTATCCTCTTCGTGCCCGATGCAAGCGGGGGTGGGGTAGCATGAGAGCCAGTCAGGTGCTCCTCGTCCTTCTCCTCCTGGTGGTCATGCTGGGGGGCATCGGCTTCTACACAGACCTGAGCGATTTGACGCAGCAGGCATTTGACTTCTCCTGGTGGCTGCTGTTCCCAGCGTTGGGGCTGGCCCTGTTGAACTATCTCCTCCGCTTCTCCAAGTGGCATTTTTTTCTCGCAGAATTGGGACAGAAGGTGCCGGCTGGGGACAGTCTTCGAGTCTTCCTGGCGGGCCTCTCGATGTCTGTCACCCCGGGAAAGGTGGGGGAGCTGCTCAAATCCTACCTGCTGGCCCGCACCTCCGGCGTAGAGGCATCAAAGTCGGTTCCGGTGGTGGTGGCCGAGCGTCTCACCGACCTCCTGGCGGTGGTCCTCCTCGCTGCCTGGGGAGCCTATTCCCTGGGATACGGCGTGGACGTCATCCTGGTGGCCCTGGCTCTGTGCGGTGCGGTGGTCGTTTTCGCCACATGGGAGGGAGGATTCCTCTGGCTCCTGGACCGCCTTTCCCGGTTCCCCTTCGTCAAGCAGCGTCGCACCTCCCTGGTGGGGCTTCAGCGTTCCATGGTGGCTCTCGTCGGCTGGAAGTCCATGACCGTGGGAACCCTCATCAGCGTCGTTGCGTGGTTTGCCGAGTGTGTCTCTTTCTATCTGATTCTTCACGGACTGGGAGTTTCCTTCAGCCTGGGCAACACCGTCTTCGTTTACAGCCTGGGAACCGTCGCAGGTGCCGTGACGATGCTGCCGGGTGGTTTGGTTGCCACCGAGGCCAGCATGGTGGCAATGCTCGCTGAATTATTCTCGACTCCAAAGGGCGCGGCCGTCGCTTCCGTACTGCTGGTGCGGTTGTGCACGTTGTGGTTTGCAGTGGCAGTCGGTCTTCTCGGTTTGGCGTCAGTGAAGAAACGTCTCGGGGCAAAAAAAACTTCGGACCTGGTGGACAACGCTCGGCACCACAAATGACGCGGCGTTCCACGCTCCTGGCACCCTCCTCACGCACCCCCAAAAAGAGATCGCCGATTGACCTTCTCCTCGGTTGGAGCTAGATTGTCCACCCAGGAACCGTAGCATCAACTTGTACCCACATTCCACAATCCAGAAACGCCTCACGGAAGAGGCACAGGAGAAGGCACCGTCATGACAAAAGATGATGTTCGCAGGATTGTTCAAGAGCACAACGTTGACATCGTTCGCATGGGATTTACCGACGTTCAGGGCCAACTCAAAGGGCTGAACATTACCGTGGCCGAGCTGGACCGGGCTCTGGACGAGGGGATTGCGTTTGATGGTTCGTCCATCGACGGCTTCGCCCGAATCGAGGAATCCGACCTCGTAGCCATTCCAGACCTCAAGACCTTTCGACTGTTTCCGTTTGACACGGGCGGCCTGAAGTCGGCCATTTTCATCTGCGACGTCTGCAAGCCAGACGGCACCCCCCTGAACTCAGACCCGCGTCAGGTGCTCAAGCGAGCCATCAAACGGGCCAGCGACATGGGCTACGACCACGTGTATGTGGGACCCGAATTGGAATACTTCTACTTCCCCGACAACAAGTCGGCCAAACCGGTGGACGACGTCGGATACTTCGACATTCTCCCCTTAGACGAGTCCGCCCAGGCCAGAGAAGAGACCCTGGCTGTGCTCAAGGGGCTCGGAGTAGAAATGGAAGCCTCCCACCACGAGGTCGCCCCCAGTCAGCACGAAATCGACTATCGATACGGTGGTGCTCTGAAGATGGCGGACCAGGTCGTCCTGTCCAAAATCATCGTGAAACACATCGCCCGGAAACACGGCCTATACGCCACGTTCATGCCCAAGCCGATCCAAAGCGAGAACGGCTCCGGGATGCACATCCACCAGTCCCTGTTCAAGGGTGAAAAGAACGCATTCTACAGCTCGACGGACACGTACAACATGTCCGACACGGCCAAGCACTACATCGCCGGCCTGTTGTTGCATGCCCGAGAAATAACCTCTGTCACCAACCAGACCATCAACTCCTACAAGCGCCTGGTTCCCGGGTACGAAGCTCCGGCTTACACATCCTGGGGTCGAAAGAACCGGTCGGCTCTTGTTCGAGTCCCCTCCTTCAAGTCCGGCAAGGAAAATTCGTGCCGAGTGGAATACCGCGCTCCGGACCCCGCAGCAAACCCATACCTGGCTATCGCCGTCATGGTGCAGGCCGGCCTCGAAGGAATCGAGAAAAAGTACGCTCTGGCGGAGGCCGTTGAGGAGAACATCTTCGGGATGACCAGCGAAGAGAAGGAGAGCCTCAACATCGACGAACTGCCTGGCGATCTCAACCACGCCACCCGCCTCACAGAAGGCTCTGAACTGGTGAAGAAGACCCTGGGAGAAGAACTGTTCCACAAATTCATCGCCAACAAGAAGGTGGAGTGGGAGCAGTACCGAACTCAGGTCACAAGCTGGGAATTGGAGACCTACTTGACGAGAATCTAAGCCCGGTTTGAGTGTCAATCAACAATGACGCTCAGCCGGAGCCTTCCATCTTACTTCAACGAGCAGGAATTATCGTACCACTGGGGAAGTTTGCCCTCTGCGGCGTAGGGAGAGACGGCGCCTGAGGAGTGGTCCATGAAGAAGTGGATGATGGTCGATGTGGGGACGCCAGGGTGGTTCGTGTGACCGTTGTTGTGAACGCAGTCGATGACGGTGCGCCCGGCGTCTTTCAGGAAAGGAATAGCGTACTGGGCCGACTGCTCGAAGTTGATGACTTCGATTCCCATCATTCCGTAGGTATCCGTCGCCCCACCATGTGTCATCAGCACAGTTCCAGCTTCGTCATAGGAAATGTCCTCCCAATTAAGAGTTGCCATTCCCATGGTGTTGACTCCCGCCATGGTGAAGGAATCGTTGAACCAGGCCCCGGACATGCTGACCACTGCTGAGACCAGGTCAGGATAGCGGGAGTGAAGCATGTTCGTCATGATGGCACCGGCACTGAACCCAAAGGCGAAGATTCGGTTTGTGTCCACTTCGATGGTTTCATTGAGGCAACCCAGCATCGCTTCAAACATCTCAGCGTCGGGGTTGTTGTCCCCCGGCTGGTTCTTGAATACCGACCATTCGATTCCCGAATCACCGCCACCAAAAGGCATCAAGGCCATCGACTGGGGATAGATGATGGCCAACGGAAAGTCCGGGTCTGCATTTGGATCGGCGTTGAAGAACATCTTGAAGTTGTTCACCGAGTCACCCAACCCGTGATAGACAAAAACGACCCCAATGGGTCCTTCCGTATTGGTGGGCAATTTGGCGAAGAACTTCCGAGTCTTTCCAGCAATGCTCCATCCCTCGTTCCACCCTTCGGCGACCAAGCTATTGTTGCAAACGAAGGGAACCGCTGCGGCCGAACCGACATCCTCGACCAACTCCTCGACCAACTCCTCCGCCACGAGATCCGCTGGTGACAGGTCCTGGTCCAGGACATCCTTCTCCAAAACATCCACACCGGGATCTTCCACGTCCGCCACAGACGAGAAGTCCTCATCTGCGACATCGGCCACAGTGACATCTTGTCCGGTCTGACTGTCCCCGTCCGAATCCCCCCCGCCGCAGCCAAACGAGACCATTCCAACAACAACAAAAAGCAGAGTCCATCGAGAGAGCATCGGTTTCATTTCAACCTTCCTTTTGAGTGCCGGCTCACACCTCGGGATGGTCCGAGAGTCAAGCCCAGGTCTTGAGACAGATTCCAGGTTCTATTCAGTAGAACATCAAGCGGAGGGCGGGTCAAGAGGATTGGTCAAACCAAAAGGTGCTACCAGGGCGCAGGCCGCAGCATGCAGTCGGGCCAATCAACCAAAAGGTGCTACCAGGGCGCAGGCCGCAGCATGCAGTCGGGCCAAAAACACATCTTCAGGAGGAAACAAACAGGGGGCGGGGTCGGGAGACTGCTACTTCAACCAGCGGGCAGCGTCTTCAGCATAGTAAGTCAAGATGATGCTGGCGCCGGCTCGGGTGATGGAGAGAAGGGTCTCCAAGGCAACCCGCTTTTCATCGATCCAACCGTTTGCTGCCGCCGCCTTGATCATGGCGAATTCGCCGCTGACGTTGTAGGCCGCCACAGGCTTCAAGGTGGTTTCCCGAACCGCACGAATGACGTCCAAATAGGGAAGTGCCGGCTTCACCATGACGATGTCAGCACCCTCTTCAATATCCAATTCGACTTCCATCAAGGCCTGGTTGATGCAAGCCGGGTCCATCTGGTAGCTGCTGCGATCGCCAAAGGCGGGAGCGCTGTCCGCCGCATCACGGAAAGGACCGTAGTATGCCGAAGCGAACTTCGCTGCGTAACTCATGATGGGAATATGGGTGAAGCCCTTGTCGTCCAGCCCCTCTCGAATCGCGCCGATACGACCGTCCATCATGTCCGACGGAGCGATCATGTCAGCACCGGCTTCCACCTGAGACACCGCCGTCTTCACGAGAAGATCCAACGTGGGGTCGTTCAACAGTCGCTCCCCTTCGATGATTCCGCAGTGACCATGAGAAGTGTACTCGCACATGCAGACGTCCCCGATGACCAGCAACTGGGGAACCGCCTTCTTTATGGCCGTCATTGCCTTTTGAACAATCCCGTCGGCAGCGTAAGCACCCGTCCCAACAGCATCCTTGACCTCGGGAATCCCAAAGAGGATTACTGACTTCACACCCAGGTCCCACAACATCTTGCAATGGTCCACCAAGCTGGCCAGCGTGTGACGATACTGCCCCGGCATGGAGCGAATCTCCTCCCTGGCAGTTGCTCCCTCCACCACAAACAGCGGGGCCACGAGGCCATCAACCGAGATGCGGGTCTCCCGCACCATGTCTCTCACTACCGAGTGCTCTCTCAATCTTCTCATGCGAGTTGTCGGGAACATTGGTCTTCCTCCTTCGGTTCTTTTCCTGGGTCTAATCAGTCGGACCCGCTAACGCCCATCTCAGTCTTTTCGACGGAGGAGAACTCGGATGCGGGCCAGCAATTCATCCATGTCAAAGGGCTTGGTCAGATAGTCGTCGGCCCCACTTTCGAGGGTTCCGACTTTCAAATCAAGGTCGTGACGCGCAGTCAACATCAACACCGGAGTGGTGATTCCACGCCCTCGAATCTCTTTCAATGCCTCGGGACCGTTCATCCCCGGCAACATGATATCCAGCAAGATTACATCGCAAGACCCCGTCTCGAGGTACTCCAAAGCCGGCTCCGACGCGCCAAACGAGACCACATCGAAACCTTCCCGCTTCAAGTTGATCTCCACCATCGTGGAAATCAGCTCCTCATCCTCCACCAACATCACAACTGCCATCACTTCTTCTCCTTGTCCGACGAACCACCAGGGTCACTTCTTGCTACCCTCAACGTCAACGTGAAGGTGGCACCAAAGCCCACTCCTGCACTCTCCGCAGTGAGCTCTCCCCCCATCTCCACCGCCAGACGACGGGAAATGTGGAGTCCCATCCCGGTCCCCTGCTTCCCCTTAGGCAGTTCCGCAGAGAGACGCTTGTAGGCATCAAACACCTTGCGAGACTGGGACGGCTCAAAGCCCGGGCCGTTGTCCTTCAGATGAATCATAACAGCCCCGTCCAATTCCTCAATGAAGACCTGCAACAAGAGCTTCTTGTCCGAGTACTTCACTGAGTTTTCGACCAGGTTGTCCAGAATCACTCGAAGCGCATTGGGGTCTGCCTGGACCAACAGCGTCTCAAATCCGCCAACATTCGACGACACCTGCTCACGGGGAATCCTAATGACTTGATGCTCCAGATAATTCCTCAAAAAGGCAACCAACTCCAATCGGCTGGTCTGAAGCTGGTAGAAGCCCCGGGCCAGACGCTGCCCGATGAGCAGATTCTCGGCCAGCTTCTCCTGGCGCTCCACTTCCCGCATCCCGAGCTTCAGCAAGGGACGCAGCTCGTCGGGACTCAACTCCTGCTTCTCCAAGGTCTGCAACAGAGCCTTGATACCCGTAATGGGAGTCTTTATCTCGTGGGTGACTCGACTCCAAATCTCCTGAAGCTCCTGGCTGGCCCTCTTCTCGGCATCCAGAAGACGATACAACATCAACCCCGTCACCAGGATCAGGAGAAAACTCAACGCTCCTTCCCCGAAAACCATGGCGTTGCGCAGCCGATATTGGCGATCCATGCTGGATATCGACAACTCAGACGGAGTCAGACACCACGTCGGATGATGCGGAGAAAGCTGGACAGTAAATGGGTCGGGGGGATCGGGACAAGCCAGCAAGGAAATGTTCTTTTCCGAATCCAATACATCAGGCTGGGGTGGAACCAACTGGTGGCCCAGCACCGATGCGTAATTCTCGATTCGTAGCTGCAAGATCTGCTGAGAGTCGGCCCGCTCTCGGTCCACCGACTCCTTGAGAAACAAGGTCCACCATGCCATAAGCAGGGTCAAGAAGAACAGAGAGCCCCCAAAGAGCACATGGTGTCGATGGGTCCACGTCCACCCCAGGGTCGCCCCCAATCGCTCCCGTATGCCCCGCAGCGCCCTCATTGCAGGGTATCCAGTTCCTCACCCACAGCCGCTGCCAACGCGGCGACATCTTCCTTCGTGTGGGCCATGCTGAGGAACAACACCTCCACACCGGATGGCGGAAGATAGAACCCGCGATTCATCAGTTTCCAATACATCTCATTGAAGCGGCGGGTGACGTTGGGGGTGATTCCGGCAGGGGAACGAGGGAACTCGATGTCATCCAGAACCATCCACATCACCGAACCCATGGTCACCACACGAGCCCAGGTCGAAGAGGTGCTCTCCTTCAACTTCTGGGCAAAGTACTCTCCCATGGCCTGAAGCGCAGGGTACGGATTCTCGTCTCGAAGAACCTTCATGGTGGCCACCCCAGCCGCCAACGAGATGGGATTCCCACTCAACGTGCCGGCCTGATAGACAGGTCCCACGGGAGAAAGAACATCCATGATATTCGCCGGGCCCACCATCGCACCGACGGGCAACCCGCCACCGATGATCTTGCCCAAAGTGACCAGGTCAGGTCGAATCCCCAGCATCTGACCGTACCCACCAAACTTCAGTCGAAATCCCGAGATGACCTCGTCAAAGATGAGCAACGAGTTGTGCCGAGTCGTAATGTCCCGGAGGAATTCCAAAAACTCTTTGCGCTGGACAAGAAGCCCGTTGTTGGCCGGCATGGGCTCGATGACAACGGCCGCAATGTCGTCTCCATGAGCCTCAAACAGCGCAGTCACAGAAGCCTCGTCGTCCAGCTTGGCAACCAGTGTGGTCCGAGCGATGTCCTCGGGAACCCCTTGGGAATCCGACATCGCAAAAGTGGCCAAGCCCGAACCAGCCTTCACCAGCAATCCGTCGAAGTGGCCGTGATAGCCCCCGTCAAACTTCAGAATCTTGTCTTTTCCCGTGAACCCTCGAGCGACACGAAGGGCGGACATCACCGCCTCCGTCCCTGAGTTCATTGCTCGAACCTTGTCGTACTCCGGAAAGGCCTCGAGCACCGTGGAAGCAAACTCTACTTCACCCTCGTGGCATGCACCAAAGGACAGTCCTTTGTCCACCGCGGCGTGGACAGCCTCAATCACGGCCGGATGCCCATGCCCCAAAATCAGCGGTCCCCACGAGTTGCAGAAATCAATGAACTGATTTCCGTCCGCATCCAGAAATCGACTCCCCTGGGCTTTCTCGAAATAAACCGGGGTGCCCCCAACGGTCCGAAAGGCCCTCACTGGACTGTTGACCCCTCCGGGGATGGTCGCCGCAGCCTTTGCAAACAGTGCCTTTGATTTCTCATTGTTCATGGGTTCTACCTCCCGATTCATGAACCAGCGCCTGGAAGAGATGCTCCTCGGTCATGCCGCCGGCCAGTACGATTTCTGAATGTCCAGCCACTTCCAGCGCTGCCTTTGTGGTGGGCCCAATGGCCACCGCCGTGCTGCGACTCAGTAGATGGGGATTCGAATGGAAAAAACGCCGAACGGCCGATGGGCTCGCAAACAAGACGATCACCCAACCTTCAGGGTGCACCGCCGCGATGTCCGGCTCGAAATTCTCATAAACGATCAACTCGGTGAGCTGGAGATTCTCCCCCTCACCCAACTTCTTTTGAAAAGCCCCGGTGGACTCACGCCCTCGAACCAGCAGAACTCGCCCTCCTTCAGGAAGACGATCGAGAATCAGTCCCGCCATGGCTTCCCCGGTTCCTTCGGGGGGTACCATGTCAGGAGACCGCCCAACCAGACGCTCCACAGCACGAGCCGTCCCCGGACCCACCGCTGCCAACAACGAAACGGTGGCCAAACGAGAGGCCTGGGTAGCAACCCCCTTCACCCCTCGACGGCTGGAAAAAGCCACGACCTCAAAATCTTCCAGCACCGCCCCTCCATCCAGGGGTTCCCCGGAATAGGGGAACAATCGGGTGGCGACACAAGGACACTCGTCCACGACCAATCCATGGCGTTCCAATCGACGCCTCAGAGGAGCATTGTCCGCCGATTCCCGGGTCAACACTATGGTCGAACGGGGCGACATAGATCCTCCTGACGAGTGACTTCAGGTGCCTCAAAGGACGGAAGCTGAGCAGGTCCCAGCAGCGACAACTCCTCAAAGGAACCGACGTAGCTCCGCTGCCCCCACCCCTTCTCCCCTCGATCCATCCCGATGAGAAGTTTCCATTGTTCCCCTTCCCGGATGGCATGGGCGCCAAAAGCCGTGTGGCAACCACCCTCAAACTGGGCCAGAAGGGCACGCTCCAGGTCCACTGCCTCTTTCGTGGCAGCATCATTGGCGACGAGGGCCGCATTGTGGGCCTCGTCATCATCTTGCCGCACCTGGATGGCCACAGCACCCTGTCCGGGAGCCGGAAGCCACACAAGGGGATTCAACTCATAAACGTGCAAACCGGAGAGGTCGAGCCCCAATCGCTCCACCCCAGCTCGAGCCAGGACAATGGCCCCGTACTGAAGCGTTCGGCACTTGTTCACCCGGGTGGGGACGTTTCCCCGAATCAACTCCGGAGAGGTGTCAGGGGCATAAAGCCGAATCAACGCCTGGCGACGCAGAGAGCCGGCACCAATACGGGTGCCGGACTTCACAGGAAGCAGACGGCTGGGATCATGCCAATCGGGGTGCACAAGAAGGTAATCGTGCACGGGAGCCCGAGGAAGACATGCCGAGATACGCAACCCGCCGACAATCTCCGTGGGGAGGTCCTTCAAGGAGTGGACGGCAATGTCGATCTCCTTGTGCAGCAGTCTGTCCTCAATCTCCTTGGTGAAGAACCCGGTCTGAGTCCCTCCCTGCAGCGGGATGTCCTGCAACTGGTCCCCGGAAGTCGAAATCTCCCGCACTTCCACGAGGTGGGTCATGTGCGAGGCCACGGTTCGCGCCTGCCACAATGCCAGATCGCTGCCGCGGGTTCCCAAAATCAACGTTCGCTGTTCTTCACTCACTGTGAACTCCAGAATTCTTCGAGGGCTGAATGAAGGGACTCGAACACGTCGCTCGAGTAATCTTTTACCATCTGCCGCATGGCAGTAATGACCTTTGTCTGATCCGATTCCGACAGCGTCTCGGCGAGATTCTCAGCAACAAACCGGCAGATCGTCCCCTGGGTCATCTCCAGTCGCTTCTCTTGAACACACCGAAGCACCTGAACCATGTGCCGTTCACTGCAAAATCGCCGAAAGCGATCCACCTGGAGGGAAATCTCCCGCTCCAGTCGCTCAACTTTGTCCAAAGCACTCCCCTCGACTTCCACCGATACCAGCCCATCCACGTCGATGAAATCGACCAGCGGAGAGGCCGCAAACTCATCCGATACCTGGCGAGGAATGCCAACATCGATGACTCGCAGAGGGGTCTCACGCTCGACCCCCTCGAGCCAACTGGCGTCAATCACCGGCCGCTGAGCCCCGGTTGCGATGACCAGCGCCTGAGCCGTTGAGAGGGCCATCTTCATTTCGTCCAACGGCTTCCAAACCGTCGAATGGCGAGGTGAAATGGTGCGGTTGAACCGATCCACCGGATGCTCAAGGAGCTCCTCTGTGAAGTCGGCACACTTGCGACCAATCTCTCCCATTCCGGCCACAAGAACAGAACCACGACTCTCTCGTCCCAACTCCTCTTTCAACATCCGGGCCACCAAGACGTGGATCC
This sequence comes from uncultured Pseudomonadota bacterium, assembly GCA_937876385.1. GTDB lineage: Bacteria > Myxococcota_A > UBA9042 > CAIXZC01 > CAIXZC01 > CALFHQ01. The sequence goes on along the minus strand of CALFHQ010000949.1, from coordinate 15,930 downwards.
CCCGAGCGTGGGCCGAGCGATAGCCAATGCGATGGGCGGTCTTGGCCATGCCACCGGTGAACCGCCCGATGCCGTTTAGAATTCGAGAGGTGGTATGCTCGGCAATCGCCTGCTGCAACGCCCTCTGGAACTGGCCGGCAATCTCCGCTTCCCCGGCAGCGAGGCTCTCCATCCCAGAAACCATGCGAAAGATGTGCTCCGCTCCCTTCTTCCCCGGAAGGGTCACCACTTTGGGAAGGAGGTCCAAGTCAGGCCATGCCTTCGTCCATCGCTTCAAAATCTGAGCCTGAAGCAATTCCCCCATCCAGTGGGGCTCCTCTGTGGAGACCACCCACTCCACCCGGTTGCAGGTCTCCAAGGCCATGAATCCGGCCTCAGGGTCAACCCGGGAAATGGCGGCGTGGAGGCGCTTTCGCTCTTCGGGAGTGGAGACCAACTCCCCTCGAAACGTTGTGGAAGCGTTTCGAAAATCGCATCCCACAACCACCAGAGGGATGTCTACCCCTCTGCGGGCTGGTGCACCGCTGTTTCCTTCTTTCTTACTCACCGGCTCCCTCGGAGAAGTAGTTGGCAATCGCCTGCGCTGCCTCGGTCCCGCTCTGCACGGCGTTTTCAATTCCCACACCGTACAGGTAATTCCCGGCCAAAAACAGCCCAGGAATGCTTGAGATATTGCTCAAGAGGGCTTCGATGCGTTCGGTGTGCCCGGGAATGAGCTGCGGAATGGCTTCTCGAACCCGCATCACCTTGAACATCTCCAGCTCAGGCAGCTTTCGCTCGAAGATCTTCTCGTGTTCTTCGATCAAGAGCGCTTTCAAATCCTCATCCGGCATCGTGGCCGCCTCGTTATCAAGGGCCCCACCATAATAGGATGCCATCAGGGGAGCTCCCTCAGGTGCTCTTCCAGAGAACAACTGGGAGGGGAACAAGGTCCCCAACAGTCGTACCCCAGTCACCCTTGGCACCAGAAATCCAAAGCCGGAGGGGAAATCCTTGGGCTCTCCCTTCACGGACCAATGGGCCAAGGCCACCGGAACCATGGGCACCCCGGACAGCAAGTTCGAGGCCTCGGAAGAAATTGACTTGAGAACCAGCGAAGCCGGTCCCGGAGGGACGGCCACCACGACGCTGGAAGCCCGATAAGCTTCACTGTCGGTGCTGACCTCAAAGCGCCCCCCATTGGATACAATCGACGTCACCGTCTGGTTGTAGGCGATGCCCTCACCCAGGCTGTCCGCAATATGGGTGGGGAGAACTCCCAGCCCGCCCTTCATGGTGTAGAGTCCCTTCTTGTACTCGCGCCCCTCTTCTTTGAAACGACGCTTCTTGGCCTTCATGAACTTCATGGCCCCACGAATCATGGAACCGTGGTCGTTCTCGAAGTGCCAGAACTTGGCGAAAGCTGCACGGGCGCCAAGCTGGTGAATATCACCAGCGTACACCCCGGAAATGAAAGGGGACATGATGTAGGTGGCTGCCTCTTCCCCGAATCGCCGGACAAAGAAGTCCCAGGCGGTCTCATCGGGTTGCGCTCCATTCTTCTTAAAGGGCTCCATGGCGAGCCCCCACTTTCCTTTGAAACTCAAAAGGCGAGACGTCAGGAATTTCCAGGCGCTCAGCGGCAGAGGGGTCAACCGTCCATCTCGGAAGATATAGCGATTGTCCGCAGCGGCAGCGGCCTTCTCGGTGCCCTCTTCCAAACCAGCCGATTCGATGAGCTTCCAGATGAACTCAGAGGAACCCATAAACGAGTTGGGGCCACTCTCCACTCGATAGCCCCCGGGCACTTCCACCGTGCAAACGTTTCCGCCCGGGCGGTCCCGACTCTCAAGAACCTGCACAGACTTCCCAGCCTTCTTGAGATACCATGCGGCTGTAAGTCCCGCGATCCCGCCACCAACCACCACTACATCAAATTCCTTCATGGCTACATTATCTCCTGGATTATTCGGTTCAACGCATCGAGGTAGGTGGTCGATTCGCCGGGGAGAGAGGTTCGAACGAACTCCACAATGCCCGCTTCCAGACTGGCCCCTGCCAACACGTGATCCAAATCATACAACGTCTCAAGATTCTCCGAAACGAAGGTCACCGGGCACACAACCAAACGCCGCACCCCGCGCTCCACCAACCGAGGCACCTCTTCCTCAACCGACGGACCGTGCCACTTGCCAACCTTCGGCGCACTTTGAAAAGCCAGGGAGGTAGATAGCTCCCCCGGCAGTTTGTCGACCACATCGCCCACGGTGGCCTTCACCTCCGCAATGTAGGGGTCTCCAGCGGCGGTGTACTTCTCTGGAATGGAATGGGAAGTAAACAGAACGTGCAAGTCGTCTTGTGATTTCAGCGACGACAGGGCGTGCTCAACCCCCTCGGCCAGAGAGGAGATGAACCCCGGGTCTTTGGAATGTCGGTCCACAATGTCTAACTCGATCTTGCCCTTCGACGCCCTTTCCAGATCCGCCAGGGAGGAACCCGTGGTGGAATAGGAGAACTGAGGATACAACGGAAGGGCCACAGCCCGAGTCACACCGGCATCTTCAAGCGACGCCACAGCTTCCTTTGCCCCGGGGAGCGAATAGCGCATGGCGATTCGAACCGGAACGGACAACGCACTTTCCAGGTGGGAAGCCAAAACCTCGGTGTGCCGCAGCAGCGGCGAGCCGCCGCCAATCAACTCGTATCGACTGGCGACCTTCTTTGCCCGCTTCCCGGCAACAAATCGAGCCAGCAGGCGACGGTAGAGGAATCCCGCAGGCAACTGGATGAGCATCGGATCCATGAAGATCCGATGCAGGTATCCCTCGATGGCTTCTAGATCGTCGGGGCCGCCCATGTTCAGAAGGATGACCCCGGTCTTTGTTGTTTCGTCTTCCCGGCTCAAATGGAACTCCGTGCACAAACTCTACAAGGTCTTCGAGTAGCGATCTCCCGAGGCGGTCTCCTTTCTCAAGTAGGCGTCGAACGTCATGGCGATGTTCCGGACGAAGAACCGTCCCAGATCCGTCACCAGAATCTCCCCCTCACGAACCTCTAGAAGGCCGTCCTCCTGGAATCCACTCAGTTCCGCCAGCTCGTCGGCAAAATGGTCCTTGAAGGAGATAGCAAACGGACCTTCCACCGAAGCAATATCCAGGTAGAAGTTGCAAAACAGGCTCATGATGACTTCCCGACGCAGACGGTCCTCTTCGCTCATGGCAAAGCCACGAATCCATCTGTGCCCCGTTCCCTCGACGTACTCGTCCAACTCCTTGGCATTTTGTGCGTAGGTGCCGGCAACCGAGCTGATACCAGAGGCTCCCATGGCCACCAGGTCCAGCCCTCTTCGTGTCGTATAGCCCATGAAGTTTCGGGTCAACGTCCGGGAATCCAGGGCCTGAATCAACTCGTCGTCCTGGCGAGCGAAATGATCCATCCCCACGTGCCGATAGCCGGCGTCCACAAGCTGCTCAAAGGCCAATCCGAACAGTTCCATTCGTTCCTGGGTGCTGGGGAGGCCAAACTGCTCCAGCCGCTTCTGGTGAGGGCTTACCCAGGGAACGTGGGCGTATCCAAACAGAGCGATTCGACTGGGTTGCAGAGAAACCACTTGGGACACCGTCTTGTGGAAGGAGTCGGGAGTCTGCCCCGGCAATCCGTAGATGAGGTCCAGGTTCAGGGCGTCCATTCCCTGTCCCTTCAGGTGGCCCATCAATCTCTCGATTTTTTCAAAGGGCAACACCCGATTCACGTGGCGCTGCACCGTCTCGTTCAAGTCCTGAAGACCAAAACTCAACCGATTGAAACCCAACTCCAACAGGAGGTCCAGGTAGTCTTCGTCAATCCAGCGAGGGTCCACTTCCATGGAACGCTCGCCATCATCAGGGAAGATGAACCGATCCCGCAAGGCGCCGATGAGATCCCGCATCTGAGCGTGAGTCAGGTAGGTCGGAGTGCCACCCCCCAACGCCATCTGCCCCACCGGTCGCTTTCCATCCACGAGCTTCAAGAGTGCGTCGGCGTGGGATTTCAAGGATTCCACATACCGTCCAACGGACGCTTCATCACGCCCCACAACGGTGTGACATCCGCAGTAGCTGCAACGTCCCCGGCAAAAGGGGATGTGCACATAAATGGACAGATCCGAGGCGTTTTCCCCGTTGCTCCCTTTCCAGCGTCGAGCGATTTCATCGAAATCTGCCTCTGCCGAGAAGTGGGGAGCCGTGGGGTAGCTCGTGTATCGAGGCCCCGGGCGCTGGTATTTCTTCAACAGCTCATCGGGGACCTGCCGTGGGCTGATGATGCTTGACTCCGATTTCATGATGATTTCTTCCATGTAGAAACGCTTCGAACAAACGCATCAATCCCCTCGATGGGGGTCGACGGGTTCAGACCGTGGCCCAGATTCAAAATGTGGCCCTGTCCGCCGGTGGCGTCCAGAATCCGGTGAACTCGGTTGCCAATGTCCTCAGGATTGCCATACAACGCCGTGGGGTCCAGGTTCCCCTGCACCACACGACCAGGAAGTCGGCGACGAACATCCTCCATGGAGATTCGCCAATCCACTCCCAACACATCAGAACCGGCCTGACTGGCCAATTCCAAAACATTTCCTATACCATTAACATAGTAAATGGAGGCGGCCCCTTTCCCTTTCAATCGCTCCATGATTCGGGCGACGTAAGGAAGGGCAAAGGCCTCAAACTGGTCTGGAGGGAGATCTCCTCCCCAGCTATCGAACACCTGGAAGGCATCAATTCCCGATTCCACCTGCATCGTGAGGTAGTCAATCAAGACATCGGTAACCTTGTCCATGAGCGCATGCATCAACTCAGGGTGGCTGTACATCATCCCCCGAGTCTTCACAAAGCCCTTCTTCCCCATGCCGTCCACCATGTAGCAGGCCAGGGTGTAGGGGGCTCCGGCAAAACCGATGAGGGCGCGCTCGCTGCCCAACTGCGATCGGACTTCCTTCAACGCGCCGGCCACATACCCCAGCGCCTTCTCGACGTCGGGCCGCTTCAGAGCTTTCACGTCTTCCATGGTCTCGATGGTCTGGTCGATGACGGGCGCCGGGGTGAACTCGATGTTCATCCCCATGGCGTCGGGCACTACCAGAATGTCACTGAAGATGATGGCCGCGTCGATGGGGAATCGCCGCAACGGCTGCATGGTGACTTCCGCTGCCAACTCCGGTGTTCGACAAACATCCCAGAACGAGTGATTTGCCCGCAACTCCCGATACTCGGGTAGGGTTCGACCGGCCTGACGCATAAGCCAGACAGGTGGACGGTCCACCTTTCCGTTCCTGCAGGCGGCCTGAAATCTCTCTCTTGAATTCATTGCGTTTCTCCCCTCTTAGGCTCATCTCAGCAAAGAGAGTCCAGTTGTCCAAACACGGTACCACCAGCCTTGACGAACCTCAAGCTGATCCAAGGTATAGCTAGGTACCGAAACTTGAGGGGACAAGGGGGGGTCCGCCCAGAGAAACCCGGGCGGACCCGAAAGATTGGATTACGGGCGGTTGTAGATGCTGACATCGCCACCGAGAGCTTCGATGGAGTCGATGAGCAACTGAGCTACGTAATTGGTGTTGTGGGCCCAAGCGCCAGTTTCCTTGGTGTAGAACTGCAGGTTGAACGCCGCTCTCATGAGATCGGCGGTCCAAGCAGTGTACTTGTTGGAGTTGGTGGCTTCGCCGTCATCAACAACGCCGTTTCCGTTCGTATCTTTGAAGAAGTACGGGTAGGAACTGTCGGAGTAGATGATGGGGTTGCCGCCGGCGGTGGCGTTGGTCTGCATTTCTGCATACATCGCCGCGGCCAGTGCAGCCAACTCGTCCTTCAGCATCTCGGTGGTGTTGCCGTCGCCGTCGTAGTCCGTCGAGCGGTTCTTACGAATGGCTTCGATGTCACCAGCCGCTTCACTGTGGCAGCCCTGGCAGGACGCCCCGAATTCCGGGTGGAAGGTGTGCTTCTCGCCAGCCAGGTCGTGGCAGCTAGCGCACTGGGCCGAACTGCCGCCGTAGTGGCCGAACTGTCCCTCGTAGGTTTTTCCTTCATACTCGTAGCCAACACCGGCCACGGAGCCATACAGCGTGCCGCCGGAGGGGGCGTAGTGAACGTTCAGGAACTTCAGGGAACCAGCCGCAATGGCTTCGTCCACGGAGGTCTTGGATTCACGGCCCTGGTGGCAGGACATGCAAAGGAAGGAGTCATCCGGAGCTGCGGAGTCATTGTCGATGGTGTTTCCACTGGGGAAGGTCACGCTGGCGATGAACCGACGAGGGGCATCTCCGGCGTAGTCGGTTCCCATGTGGCAGACGTTGCAGGACAGACCGGGGGTGGTCGGAACTGCATTGGCGGAATCCTGACCGTTCATGGCGTAGTACTTGAACCCTTCGCCAGAGTGGCATCGGGAGCAGCTCGCCTGCACAACACCGGCACCATCCCAGTGACGGAACGCTTCGGACGCTGCATCGAAGTGGCCGGCATCGAATCGAGCCAGACCGGAAACATCACCACCGAGGTCAGCAATGGTTTCGTAGAGGATACCAATGATGTACTTCGGGTTGTGGGCAAAGGCGCCCGGGTCTTTCAGGGAGTACTGGAGGTTGTAGGCGGCCCGCAGGAGGCGAGGAGACCAGCTCACGTACTTGTTGGCGTTGGTGGCTTCGCCATCGTCAATTTCGCCGTTGGCGTTCGTGTCGATGAAGAAGTACGGGTAGGCGCTGCCATCATACAAAATGGCGGTGCCAATGGTGTTGGCTGCGTAATCCTGCAAAGCGGCATAGGCGAGGGCCTGGAGGCCTTCGACTTCGACGCGAATCCCTTCTACGGTGCCGTTGCCGTCATAGTCCATGGAAGACCCGGCCATACGGAACTCGTCGACGGTTGCGCCTTCGTGGCAAGCAGAGCAGCTATCGGTCTTGACTTCCAAGGAGTGCGGGTTGTGGCAACCAGCGCAGGCGTCAAATCCCATTTCGTGACCGAACTTGCCCTGGTAGAACTTGTCGGCGTACTGGTAGGCACCCTTCACCTGGTCGCCGTACAGAGTGGCGCCAGCGGCAAAGTAGTGAACGTTCTTGAATCCGATACCATCGGTGACGGTGTCGTCGTCGACGGGGGCAGCGGCTTCAATGGCAGCATCCACACTCACGGTGGACTCACGGCCCTGGTGGCACTGCATGCAGCGGGCTTCGCTTCCCAGACCGGTCACAACAGCGCCCGACGGGAACGTAACAGTGTCCATGGCCATGGTTGCCGAGTTGTGGCAGGCGGCGCAGGTCACGACGGTTCCGATGGGAGCAGGATTGTCAACGGTACCAAAGTCGGTGCCGTCCATACCCAGGAAGTCCAAGTAGCCGGTGCCGCTGTGGCACTTGGCGCAGTTGGTCGGTACTTCTTGGGGATCGTCTTCGTCCCAGTGAACGAAGGCTTCGGCAGCGGCGTCAGCGTGACCGGAAGCGGCCCACAGATCCTCAAAGGGAATCTCGGGGGTGGTTCCGACAGCCAGAACAACGATGCCGGCGATGCCAGCAGCGCCGGTGTCGGCGCCCGTGGCGGTGATGAGTGCTTCGCCAGCGGCGACGGCGGTGACAAGACCGTCAGCGTCAACCGTAGCAGCGGCTTCGTTGTCAGATGTCCAGGTGTAGCTGGTGTCTTCGCCATTGGCGGTGGTGGCTACGAACTGAACGGTCTCGCCCTCTTCGGCGGACATCGGACCAACAACGGTCACGATGGCGTCGGGGGTGATGACCTCGCCCTCTTTCCATACATAGACGTTCCACGAGCCGGACTTGCCGGTGTCAGCGCCGGTGGCCGTGATGGTCACGGAACCGACGGCAACGCCGGTGACTACGCCATCAGCCACGGTGGCAATGGCTTCGTCGCCCGAGGCCCAGGTGTAGCTGGCATCGGTGCCGTCTACGGTCGTTGCGGCCAGGGTGATGGTCTCGCCAATTTTGACGTCGGCGGGGCCAGAGGCCATGACCATGGGGGTCGGCTGCGGGTCGGTGCCCTTAACATAGACGTGGACTCCCCAGTTTCCCGAGGCTTCCGTGTCAGTGCCAGTGGCCATGATGATGGCGGTACCAGCGGCAACGCCGGTAACCACGCCGTCAGCCACGGTGGCGACGGCTTCGTCGCTGGAGGCCCATGCATAGCCTGTGTCTTCGCCATCCGCCGTGGTGGCGGTGAAGGTGGCAGTGGCGCCCACTTCAATGGCGACGTCGCCGGTAACTGCGACGGTTGGTGCAGGCACCTCCTCGGTCACGGTTTCCGTCTTTGTGTCTGAGCCACACGCTACCGCAAATACGGCAAACAGTGCGACCATCCCGAATCTCCAGAATGTTCTCATTTTCTCCCCTCTGTTCTTGTTGGACATTCCCTTCTGATTTTCCCAATCCGGCAGGCGATAACCTACCTATCTGATAGCTTATGGAGCATTTTCGGGGGAAGGGGCGTCCGTGTCAAGGGCATTCTTCACTTTCTCTAAGCAAAACGGGCACAACGACAGAGGATGGACTGGCCTTGCCTCGTTTGATACCGCTCCAAACCGCTCTACTGGCGCTCCATCGTGTCATTTGTCGAATTGGGAAATCGTTCTAATAAGGGGTGTGAGTGTTGATCATTTATACAAGTGACAAAACAGTTCAATTGGTTGGCTGTGAACTTTCTCGTCGACGACTCAATCCCCTCCTGCTTTCGGCCAAATTTCTGGCGAAACCACTCTTTCGGTTGAAGTTTCATCGTGAAATCTGTTACGGTGCCCGGGAATATTTACTCAAGCGGGTGCTTGAATGCCCGCAGGAGACCGCCATGCACAAGAAACTGTTTGTCCTTTCGGTTCTTGCCTTCCTGGTCAACACAACGCCTGCAGTGGCCGTTGGGGATGAATGCCTGGAGTGCCACGGAGACAAGGACTCGCTGGAGCCCGTCACCCCTGGAAGGACGGTGGATTCGCTTTTCGTCTCGCCGGACGCCTTGAAGGGGTCTATCCACGAAGAACTCTCCTGCTCCGACTGTCACGCCATGGGAGAAAAGGAAGGGGAAACAGCGCACTATGAGGAAGGGGGAGACAAACCCCGACTGAGTTGTGCAGAGTGCCATGATGACGTCACCCAGGAGTACTACGGGCAGTGCGTCCACGGAAAGGCTTCCAAAGAGAGTCATCCCAATGCTCCCACCTGTGCATCGTGCCACGGTTCCCATCAAATCAAAGCGGCAAGCGACCCCGACTCTCTCATCGCTCCAACCAATCAGCCAACCACCTGTGGCGCCTGCCACAACTCCGATGATATGAACGATAACGCCGGGATTACAAAGCGTCGCCTGGTCGGCCGGTACGAGGAAGGGGTCCACTGGAAGCAAATTCAGGCAGGGCGTCGCGGCGCTTCGTGCTCGGATTGCCACGGAAGCCACGCTATCCGACGCTCTTCTGACGCCGATTCCATGGTGACTCGCATCAACCTCCTGACCACTTGCGCCAAGTGCCACCCTGACATCGTGGCGGGGTACTCCACCGGTTCCCACGGGCGTACCCTTCTCGCTGGAAACCTCGACGTCCCGAACTGCACGACCTGCCACGGTGACCACGACATTATCAGCCTTCGAGCCGAGGTCGGGAAGCGAAACACCTTCGCTCGCACCGAGGTTTGCATCTGGTGCCACGGGAACGATCGAATAATGGCCAGGTACTCTTTGGATACGTCCCCCGTAGACAGCTACCTCAACGACTTCCATGGGCTGGCCCAGCGTGGCTCTGCCGGGACGGCAGCAACCTGCGCTGACTGCCACGATCCCCATCACTCCCTCCCCCAGGATCACGCCCAATCGAGGATGCACCTGTCCAACCGAGGTGCGACCTGCGGCAAGTGCCACGGCCAGACCAGCGACTCTTTCATCATGAGCTTCACCCACAAGATGGCAGCGAGGGAACCGGGTCACGGAATCACATACTGGGTGGCTTACATCTACATCATTGTCATCCTCATCACCATCGGCGGCATGCTCCTGCACAACATGGTGATCTGGATGTTCTTTGCCCGCAAGAAGCTCAAGTACCAGCGAGCAAGAGGAAAGATTCGCCGATTGAGCCATTTTGAGTTGGGGTGGCACTGGGCCATGCTGGTCGCCTTCACCATCCTTACCATCACCGGTTTCGCCCTCTCCTACTCAGACTCCGTGTGGTTCAAGTGGCTGTATGACCTCGGCCTGGCTGAGTCCACCCGCTCCTGGGTTCACCGCTTCTTTGCGGTGGTCTTGACGCTGGACATGACCATCTTCCTGCTCTACACCTTCGCGTCCAGACGCGGACGACGGCGCTGGTGGGTCAACATGTGCCCCCGGTGGCAAGACGCCAAAGACTTCTACTACACCATGATGTTCTATCTCGGGCGCCGCAAAGAGAAGCCCGTCTACGACGTGTTCAACTACGCAGAGAAGGTCGAATACTGGGCCCTGTGGTGGGGAACCGTCGTGATGATCCTCTCGGGACTCATTCTCTGGTTCTCCGAACTCCTCCCAGCCTCCTCCCCGCCCTGGGCCTTCAATGTGGCCAGAGCGGTTCACTTCTACGAAGCCATCCTCGCCGCTTCCGCCATTGTTGTGTGGCATTTGTACCACACCATCTGGCATCCAGAAGAGTACCCCATCGGGACAAGCTTCATCACCGGCCGGCTAACAGAGCACGAAGCCAAAGAGCGCTTCACCGACAAAGCCATCGCCGAAATGCTCCCCCCCGAGTCCGATGACGTGCCCCCCGAAGCCCTCCCCGAGAAGGACTGGATGAACGAGGACCACCCCTCGAAGTAAGTCCGCCCGACGCCTATTCCCCTTCATACCAATCAGCTTCATACCAATCAGCCCCATCACCCTTCATACCAATCAGCCCCCTCCCCGACACTGAACCTGGTTCTTCAAAAAGCCTTACTGGAGGGGGTAGCACGAAGTCAGGAACTCTCCGGGGCGTTGACGAACCAATGGATGGCCCCTTGTCGATTGTCCGACGGGGTGAGTCAATCAAGGCTGATTGGAGATTCTGGAGAAACTGGGAGAGAGAAGAGAAGGGAGACTATTTCACGTGGCATTCCTTGCACTTGCTGGGGCCCTTTTTCTCTTTCTTGTGGCAGGCAATGCACTTGTCGTGGAAGGCCTTTTTGGCCTTGGGAACGTCGTTTTCCACTTTGGCCTTGTGACATTCAGAACAAGCAACGCCGATTTTGCCATCCTTCTCTTTGTGGTGGCAGGTCTTGCACGACTGGGACTTGTGAATCTCGTGCTTAAAGGTGACGGCACCCTTCTTGTTTTTCAACGTAATGGGGGCCTTGGGACCATCGTCGTTGGTTCCTGCCTGGGCAGTGAATCCGCCGAAGGCGAACACGGCAGCGACGAGAGCAAAGGTAGACAAAGCAATCACGATACGACTCTTCTTCATTGGGAATCCTCCGTTTTTCAAGCCGTTTTTCTCAATCAGGCGCCATAAGACGTCCGCACTTGGGTTCCATTCAACCAGTGGGCAAAATTGTAAGTTGACCCTCGCTGAGAAGTCAAGTTTCCCTTCAAATGGTGGCTCTAGAACTCAGGAAGAAGGCTTCGAAGTCCTTCCGGCAATTCGTCCGGGGCGACCTCTTCTTCCAGGAAATCGTGGCACAAATCGCAGTCCATCGCGATGACCTTCCCGTCTGAGCTCTCGTGTTCGTCGTTGTGACAGCGGAAGCATCCTCGCTTGTCCTGCTCTTCCCCTCGGTGGCCCAGGTGGTTCGGGTGAACCCCCCAGACGATCTTCATGTCGGGATAGATATTCAAGTGATACAATTTCGCCAGTCCATCCGCGGCTTTCGCCCGCTCCTCCGCCGACAACTCGGTGTCAGGAAATTCCTTTTCGTAATAGGCTGCAAGCGCTGCATCGAAATGCTCCTCGGCCTTGTCTCTTTCCAAGTCGCCCCCAGCGGCCTCTAGAACCGCGACAGCGGCCTTATGCAAGTAAGGCTGCTCTCGATTGAGAAGGCCCTGGAACATGGCTCGGTCGACCGCCAGCTTGGGAGACTGGTCGAAGACGTGAGTGGGCCGGTTGTGACAGTCGACACAATCCATGGTGCGCACTTCTACCGGGGAGCCGGAAGCTTCCTCTTTCGGGGGAAGGTATTCTCGAACCAACTCTCCCTTCTCATAGACTTGCACCCTTCCAACCTTCTCTCGCTTCTCATCAAGGGCCTCGTAGCGAATCTCGACTTCATCGCTGACGTGCCAGTGAATGCCATGGAATTTCCCGGTCTTGGGAGACATTCCACCAACTTTGAGCATCAGAGCGGTTACCGATGGGCTGTTCTCTTCGTCATCGTCGAAATGAGTGAAGAAAGAGATTCTATTCCCTAGGAAATGGGAGGGCCAGTGGCACTGCTGGCAAGTATCTCTGGCGGGCCGCAGCTCGCGGACCGGAGAAGGAATGGGGGTGGAGTAGTTGCCCGTCATGACCCCCCAGACCTGTCGCAGACCATCCACTTTGGCCTTCACCGCCCAGGACGCACCGGGTCCGATGTGACACTGAACGCACTTGACCCGTGAGTGAGGAGATTGGCGGTAAGTATCGTACTCCGGTTGCATGACCGTGTGACAGAACTCGCCGCAGAACTTCGGGGAATCCATGAAACTCAGGGCCGTCGTGACGGCACCACCGATCAGCACTACGTTGACTAGGGTCGCAAGGGCAAAAAAGATGATGAGCCCTCGGGCCCGGCGACTCTGCATCGCAAGACGAAAGGCTTCACGAAAGGCGTTGTCCACCGGTCCCTGGTCCCGACGGCCCTCTTTTCGACGAGTCTCGTAGATGAATCCAATACTGGTCAAGATCAGTCCTCCGATGAACATGGCAGGCATCACGAGCACACCGACGGCCAGCGCATACTGGTTGGCCCCTCCAGCTACCAATGTGACAACAAGCGAGACGAGGATGGAGAATCCTGAAATGGTGGTGATAACGGTCCCCAGAAGAGTCATCCAATTCGCCCAGAAACTGGGGAAGACCCCGACGATTTTCCCAAAAGCCTTTAACATTCGACGTCCTCCCAGCCACAAACCAACAATCCGAGGTTTGACCCCGGAAATGCCTTGTGCGGCCTGCCTTCGTTTGACTGTCTTCAACCTGCGATTGACTCTACAAAACCCATCGACTTTCTGTCAACAATTCTCCCTCTCTCCCACGTCCCACAACCCCCCGACAACGCCACTCCGAAAGGCCCGCTCACCTTCTGGAGTGACTCTGGTTGACCCGGTTCCCACCTGGTGCTAGACTGCGGCCATTGTTGATCTTTACCCTGTTGTAGCAGTGTTTCTCAAGAAGGAGAACGGGCAGATGGTGAGAAACGTCTTCACGACCTTGTTCGTCCTGGTTCAATTGGCACTCCTCCCCACTTTCGGGCTTGCTCAGGAAGCTGACGAGGGAGAAGCCGGTGCGAGCCTGGACACAGAAGATCGGTTGTTCTGGGTCCACGCCATTGAAGAATATCGAGGTCGATTTGCCATCGGTTCCGGGACCATAGATCCCGGCACAGATGTCGGAACTACCGACGCATTCAAGAGAGAAGATGAGTCGGATCACGACCTTCGCCTCTATCTGGGTGCTGGAATCCGAGACCGCAAAGACCGATTCGCCGGTCGCATCTCTGCCGGTTTCTGGTACGACATCGACGGCCTGCCCTCGAGCGACGGGTTCACCACCCTCGGAAGTATGCGGGACGACAGCGCCTTCGAACCCGAAGTGTACACCCTGTGGGGGGAATACCACGCCAACGTCTCCGCAGGGAAAGGAGCATTGGTGCGGTTCGCAAGGGTCGGACGACAAACCGCCGAAGTGGGCCTCCCTGCTACCTTCGACGGCGCCTCGATTCGGCTGCGCCCGCTGGCTCCGTACCTGGACGTGTTCGCATTTGGCGGACGCACCGTCCACTTCTTTGAGAGCGATGCCGACCTCTTCGAGGATTGGATCGCCTCGGCCGGCGCCGAAGTCCGCCCCATCCGCTCCCTTCGACTGATTGTTGATTACCGGATGCAGATGGAAGATCAGACAGTGGACGCCGCCGCGGGAGACCCTGCAGGCGTCACTCGAAAATCCCTCACAGATCACGGATACGGCCTCGCTGCCTGGTACAAACCAGCACACTGGGCCCGACTCAAGCTCTACGGCCGAGGGCTGACCGATCAGTTCGCCCACGCCGGAGGTGCCGGGCGGTTCCTTTGGGACGCTATTGACCTCGGATTCGATTTCAAGGTGGATGCCCAACTCGTGACCCTCAATGAAGTCAACGAGATGATGAATCCCTACTTCGCCATCCTTGGGAAAAGCCAGCCCAACCTTCGCTGGAAAGCAGATCTCTACAAGAATTTCGCCACCACGGCGGGCGACTACGCCCTCCACGCCGGTTGGGCCGGACGCAAAGTGCTGGAAGACGCACAAGGTCCCTTCAACCGAGACTTTGGTCGCTTGTATTTTCTCGCATCTGCCACCGACATCGGCATCAAGGGCCCCTTTGTAGCGGTCATCGCCGAAGCCCATTTCACCGGTTTGACTCCCGAATTCAACGGAAGCGAAGGCTTCTTGACCGTGGGCGGATCGGCTGGCTGGGAAGACCATCGCCTGAAGGCAGAAGCCGGTACCTACTACCAACGATACAAGTACCAGTACTACCGCCAGGTCGAGGAGATTGCGGACGTCCGAACCTACTTCGGTTCCGTCGGTTACAAGATCACCGATTGGCTCAAAGCCCAGGTCCGATACGAGTTCGACCAATTCGACTGGAACATTCACTCAGTCTTCGTCAGCCTGAGCCAGAGCTATTAGGAGGGAACGATGAACCGAAAGATTCCATTGAGCATCGCCATTGTCGTCATCGGAACCTTCGCTGCCTTGACCGTCCCCAAACTGGCCGAGACACCTGTCCCGTTCAAGCACTCCGTGCACCTGGAAGAAGGGGCTGAGTGTGCCGAATGCCACAAGCAGGGAGAAGGAAAGCCGGGGATGGTCCTGAACAAAGAATATTGCCTCGAGTGCCACGAGGACGGAGTTCCGGCATACACCTTGCCCGCTCGCTCTCGCAAGTTGAAGGCAGCGTTCCCACACAAGCTTCATGTCGAATCGGCAGAGTGTACAGATTGTCACGGCTACATCAAGACCGACGAAATCAAGGCCGGTGCGCCGGCTCTGGGCTTCGACAAGTGCACTGCCTGCCACTCGGAAAACGAAATCGTCATCGAAGCAGGCAACTGCAACGCCTGCCACGCCAAGAACATGAGACTGGTCGAGCCCTCGGATCACAAGGGCCTCTGGATGAAGCTCCACGGCGACGAGTCCAACTGGCGCGTCTTTGACGAACACGGAAAGGACTGCAGGACCTGCCATGGCGACGATTCCTGCACCACCTGCCACAAGGAAACCCGTCCCCGGAGCCACACCGGGCTCTGGAGAATGCGAGGGCACGGCCTCGAAGCCGGATGGGACCGAGAATCGTGCAAGACGTGCCACGAAACCGGCACCTGTATCAGATGCCACAAAGAAACCCAGCCTCTCAGCCACAAAGGGCCCTGGAAGTACTTCCATGGGCTCGCTGCCGAGACCACCGGCAACGAACATTGTGCGACATGCCACAGCCCCGGCCAATGCGCCCAGTGCCACGCCAATCAGTAACACCTCCAGCATCCAGCATCCAGCATCCAGCGGCCAGCGGCCAGCACGCCCCAAGTTCGCACACCTCTCCACCGGATCTCGTCTGGATCAAGTTCATAGCGGTTTGCGGGCGTCTGTGTCCCTTCCTTTCTTCCTTTCTGTTCCTCCTGTTGACAGAGGTCTCCCTTGAAGACCTCCAGAAGAGCGGGCGCGCGGGGGAAGGAGTCAGTCCTTCATCACCCTGAAGTTCGCACACCTCTCCCGGAGGTCATTTGTGAGGGAAGCTCTGGG
>CALFHQ010000948.1 GCA_937876385.1 uncultured Pseudomonadota bacterium | reverse complement strand
TTGCTGTAGAACTGCGCGGTGGCGCTGTTTACTATGCCGGTGCGGGCCATGGCGATGGTCCCCCGATCATTCTTCAACCCGTTCCCCGCTTCGTTGACAATGGGGGGTTGAGTCGGCTTCTCTGCCATAGCCGCGGTAAATCCGCCGCCCTGGATCATGAAGTTCTTAATGACTCGGTGGAAGATGGTTCCGTCGTACTGCCCGGCTTCCACATACGCCAGGAAATTCTTCACCGTTACCGGCGCTGCATCAGGATAGAGCTGAACCCGAATGACACCTTGATTGGTCTCCAGGCGGACTATCGGCCCAATGGAACCGCCAGGTGGTGGGGTCGGTGCTGCGGAGCAAGACACCATCAAGAACAGGGCCAGAAAAATGGACGAAACAAGCAGGAGCTTCCTCATGAATTTTCCTCACGTTGGGTAAAATGGAACATCTTTCTTTTTCCAATCAGAAGTGCTCCAACGAGCAGGAGCATCAAGATCAAGACTTCGGAGGTCGAAGACTCTGTCGTGGACGCTCGGCATCCGGTGTTGACCTTCTTCTCGTGGGTCCCGATGTCCGGATTCACCGGCAATCCATCCTGACTGATCACCTCGACAACCTCCTGCGAGGAGAGGTCCTCCACCACATCCGGGGGGTTCCACTCGACGAACTCCGGAAGGTGCAAGTCGGGGTGGTACGGGGTATCGGGAATGGTCGGAGCCCCTTCGTCGCCGGGGGCGGGAGCGTGCACTCCAGCAGCGTCAAACACCGCCTTTAGAATGGCCGCACGGCCTTCAAGGGACACCACCGACTCCAACGGGAAGCCCATCAGTCCCCCTCCGCTCTTGCCATCATCCCAACCCACTGCGCCGGGGGATTCGGGGTCTGAATCGTACCACGCCACGCTGACGGCACCGGCTCGGGGGAGAAACACATCCGGGAAGTCCACATCGTAGGTGCCGTGGGACCCGTCATCGAGGGTCAGCTGAGACCCGTCACCGAGGGACACAAAGTAGGTTTCGGCATTGTCTCGAAGGTACTCGGCTCCAAACAACTCGGCGTAAGCGCTGCGAGTGTAGGAATCTCCTTTTTCCACGAGATCCCATCCAATCTCTGATCCAGTAGCGACGATTCGTCCACCCATGGCCAGGTAACTGCGCAGGCGGTCCAACTCCACGTCGGAGAAGGTCTCGTCCTCCGACGCCTCTTCGCCTGTGTTCCACAGCACTCCCACGTAAGTCGCCATGGTGTCAGGGGAAACCGGGCTGTCGTGCCATGCAGAATCAAAGGGGAGATCGAGTTCGTGGAGAGCCCATGCATGCTCCACGACATAGCTGTAGGTGTTCATTCTTTTCAAGTCGAACCGTTTCAGAGTACCCAGGTCAAAGGGGGTGAGATTCTCCTCCGGGGCCATCTCTCGATCCAGCCGGTCAAAGCCCTCAACGACGAGAACTCCACGCTGAGAGAGAGAGTTGATTCTTGTAGCGAGGACCGGGGTAGAGAACCCTTCCCCCCCCTCATTGTAGGCAGTAACCCGGAAGAAATGAGGGACATCGGTTTCAAGTCCCTCCACGTCGTAGTTGAACACATCCCCCACATCAACCCCGTTGTCAAAGCCATACCCGTTGAGGCTGTGGTACACCCGGTATCCGGTAGCTGGATCTCCCAAGACGTCTTCGTCGTCGGTTTTCGGGGGTGCCCAGGTGAGCCGAACCGTTCCGCCGCCCCAGGTCTGCACCCGGAATTGCCGAGGGGGCTCGGGAAGGAACCGGGGGGACTCTCCGTCCCTCCAGGCGAAGTACCGGACGATTCCCTGGTAGAAGGCCCGGGCGGTTACGTTTCGATGGGCCGGTTCCTGGAGCTTCAGGCACTCAGATTCGGTATCGTGGAAGCCCACCTCCACCAGCACCGATGGCATCTCGTCGTTGTAGCTGGGGTTCAGCTCTCCAAACCAAGCCGTGTAGATCCCCCGATCCTTCCAGGTGGGGTCGTAGCCGTTTTGCAGGTCGCTTACGATTTCGGCGTGGAGGAACTCCGCCAGCTTGTCGCTCCCCGCTGTGCCACTGAAGATGTACTGGCCGTTGGGTTCGTTTGGGCCATAGACATAGGTGGACGTGCCTGTGGCCGGCGACGGTGCGTTGGTATGCCAGGAAACGAAGACGGAATCATCGCCGGTTTCGTTGAACCAGTCGGCAAAACGGGATCGGGCCGAAACATCGTCGCTGTTGTCGGCACTGGAGGCATCGTAGACCGACTCCGGGGCTCCGTTGAACTGGGCCGCGTAGCGGGAGCACTCTTCCCAACGGGGGCGCAACGACGTCGGAGAGTCGGCAATTCCACTCCCATTTCCCCGGGTCACAACTCCCCGGCCCCCACCAAATCGAACGGCATCCGCCGACACCACTTTCTCTTCTCCAACCTCATCGCTGTCGGCTCGAAGCTCAACGCTGGCAGCATCGGCGCTGAGCCCTTTTTCAAAGTAGAAGGTGCCGAGGTAATTCCAACTGCCACCGTGGTGTGATTGGTCCACTCGAAAGTGGGTCTCTCCGCCGGAGTGGCGCACAACGTAGTGGGCGTCGGTAACTCTGTTTGGAGAAGCGGACCAGGAGACGTACACCGCATAGAAGTCGGTTCGGGGTATAGCCGGGGTATAGCGAGCAAAGGCCTCGCTGTCGGTGGAAACATAGCTGTATCTGGAGTCTCCCGACACCATGGGGTTTTCCCCCGGGGACAGAGGAAAGAGGAAATTGGAATAGCCGACGGCGGTGGAGGTGCCGAACTCGCCGAACTCTTCGTAGAGGCCGTTTTCGGGGTGGGACCCTCCGTCCCCGTTGTCCACGATTACCATGTCGGCGTTCATGTCCCTTTCTCGCAAGGTGTGGACCGTTGCCCCGGCGTTTTCCAGGTATTGAACCAGGTACTGATTGATGGACTCTGCGTTCAGGAAATCTTCCACGGTTCCAGAGCTATGGCCCCGCTGCGTTGCCCATCGCCCCAGGTTGCTGCTCCAATACCATCCGTGCCCCTGGCTGACGAAGACGTGCTTCCCCGCCAGTGCCCCAAGGCCTCTCGCCGGATTGTCCACGGGCACCACCACCGGGGGGGGAACGAAGGGGGCCACGCTGTCGGTCTCCCAGGGCCTCTTAGGGACTGGTGGAAGGTCCACCAGCAGGTCGGTGAGGGGCCTCCATTTTGTCGGCGATGCTTCGTCTTTGAACCCGATGAGGACCCCTCTTTGTCCCGGAAGTCCCAGATATTCTCGAAGGATGTTGTCCAGTTGCAGCGTTGTAAGGGTCTTTCCAGGATGCTTCCACTCCAACGTCACGACGAGTCGTCCATGGACAATTCGGCTCTCCTCCACCGTCACCCCTTTGGGGAGTTCCCCTGCGGCGACCAGTCGATTTGTGACTGCATCAACCGATGGCGGGGGTGCTCCCGTCAAGAGCATCAAAGAGACCATCAGGTGGGGCCAGAGCATCCGTTATTCTCCTCTAAACAGGGTCATCTCAACCAGCGAGCTGACCCTGTTTGATTGTCAATCAACAACACTGTTCCGTTCCATTTAGAAACGCTTTCAAACCCCTGAAATTACGACAGTCCGGGTGGTGGTTTTCCCAACCTCAGGCTTCCCACCGACCGGGCTCTTCCCCTCGTTTCAAAACCGGGGGAGGGGTTCTTCCCGCTTCCAACCGGGGTCACATCCTCTTGTGGCACCATTTGGCCAGGTCTGTGGCGATTGCAACCCTTCCACTTTTTGATCTGGGCCGAAAGTGCCACGGCGCCGAGCGCAAGAACGAGGGCGAATCCCCATGGTTCCTTCCAATGCGCCCTTCGAAAGTACCGTAAGCACGGTTCGGGCGCAAGGCGAGAGGTGGTCTTGAAAGGGGTGAAAAATCACCCCATCGACCCGTTTCTCTTGACACCTTCAAAGCCCATACCGGAGATTGGAGTAACCTTGGAACCGGAAAATCAGCAACCCAGGCGAGGTGAGTAGTGGAACCCAGAAAGAAAGTGGTCATCGTGGAAGGAATCATCGGGGCGGGCAAGAGTTCTCTGTCGGAGGAATTGGCTCGCGCTTTGGGAGAAGACACTCTGGTGATGATGGAGCCAGACGAGAAAGAGGATGCCAACCCGTATCTGGGCGACTTCTATCAGGATCAAACACGCTACGCCTTCGTGATGCAAGTTCACTTGCTTCAGGCCCGGTTCCGTATGCACCAGGCAGCACAGTGGCACGCGTTGAGCCATCGGGGCCATGCCGTGTTGGACCGCTCGTATTTCGGCGACACCTGCTTTGCCAGACTTCAACTGAAAAACGGCGCCATGACCATGCGTGAGTTCAACACCTACCGAAGCCTCTACCACGCCATGACTGCGAGCGTTCTTCTCCCCAACGTTTGTGTGCGCTTGCTGGTCTCTCCGGAAATCGCCAACCGTCGCATTTCCAGCCGCATGGAGCAACGAGACGGCCGAAAGTGCGAGCAGGCCATCGACATTCAGTACCTGGTGGACCTGGATCGGGAGATCTCGCACATGGTGGACGTCCTTCGCCACCAGGGAGTGACGGTCATCGACATGCCGTGGGACGTGGATCGTGATTCCGTGGAGTCTAGACAGGTAGCCGTCGAGAGCTTGGCAGCGAGAATCTCGGAGGAGATCCCGCCGGACCCATTTCTCGATCTGCACCGACGAACCCTGTAAAGAGCGTCAACTCGAGCAGTGACCGCCCGAGGTGACGTTGTTTCATTCTCACTCAACAACACCCCCTATTTCTTGACTTTCAGGCCGTTTTGCGGCTTTCTTGTACCACGATATCATGATCATCCGTTCCACCCATTGGGGGATAAGGGACACAGTAGAAAGGGGCTAGTCATGACGCGGCGATTGAATCGTTCACTGGGAATCTGGGTTGTGTTGGGGGCATGGTTTGTTCTGGGCGCTTGTTCTTCGGGTGGAGGAGGAGAGACCCTGGACGTCGGCGAGGACCAAATCGCCGACGGAACCACCGATGTTCCCCTGGATATTTTGGAAGACAATCAGGTGGACGCCGAGGAAGACGGCGCCGTGGACAACGTTGAACCAGACGCCGTTGAAGACCTCGGCGAGGATCTGGAAGACGAGATCGTGCCAGACGTGGAAGAAGAAATCGTCTACCCCGACCCCGAATTCATCCACGAAGTGGAAAGCGAAGCCGTAGCGTCCGCTGCCACACAGTTCCAGGCGGACCTCCCCACGGTGTACCGAACCGTGGACAAGCTCCCGGTGTTGGATATCCGCTCACTGGAATATGCGGGCAACTACATCTGGGCGGGCACGGCCAACGGATTGTACTTCTACGAGGAGTTGGAAGACCTGTTCAAGCCCCTGACCCTCGATGGTCTGGCGGAAGGTCCCGTAGTGGCCCTGGCTCGACGGGGAGAGACTCCTGCCGAGGATCTGGCCATTGTTCAAAGTGATCGCCTCCTCATTCGAGATCTCCTCACCACGGACACCGAGGTTTACACCACTGACGGAAGCGTGGAGTTCACTGGGGTCGCATTGTGCGGAGAGGATGTCTGGCTGGGAACGGTTGGAGACGGCCTGTGGCAGTTGACCTTCCTCGAAGGGGAATGGACATTGGCTCCGGTGGTGGGTGCTTCGGGGGAAGGATGGCTGACGATTCGAGCCCTGGATTGCACTGAAGACGGGCGAGTGTGGATGGCCACTGAAGACGGCCTGCGAATCTGGGACGGCTCGGTTGTGGGCGAAATGAGAGCCGAGGACACCTTCCCGGCGCTTCCCGACAACGACGTTCGAGACTTGCTGGTGAACCACACAACAAACTACATCTGGGCGCTCACCAAGACGGGCGTGTCTCGCCTCGACGGAGTTTACTCAGAGTTCATGCTTCCGGGCATCGACATGCTCCCCGCTGCCGACAACCGCAACTTCTATCTCGCCAACGACTGGCTCCTCATCGGCCACGACATTGGCGCCACTGCGGTGGAAGAGCCCCTGATGAACAACAAGCTGTTCAAGCGGTTTGATCACTACACATCCCACCGGTGGCTTCCCAACAATCAAGTCGTTGCCGTGGTGGTGGACGAGCAGAATCGCTTCTGGCTGGGAACCCCCGAGGGGATCTCCCGGATCGAGTGGACGCCGCAGAGCCTGACCCAGAAGGCTGCTTTCCATGAAGAGCTGCTGTTGGACCACTTCTGGCGCATGGGAGGATTTGTCTCTTCGGACGCCTCGGTGGACGACGCCTGGAACTGGCTCGAGGGAGCGTTCCACCTGGGAGACAAGGACAACGACGGGCTGTGGACTGAGATGCAGATCGGCGCCTGGTGTTACGCCTACAGCGTTACCGGCGAAGAGGCCTACTACAACCGAGCCCGCAAGGCCATGGACAACATGTTCATGCTGGTGGACCTGCCGGTTCAGACCTTCGAGGAAGCCGGAATGGAGCCGGGCTACTGCGCCCGTTCCCTGGTAAAGGATGACGAGGGCACTGTCTTCGAAAGCAAGGCGACCCAATCCAACTGGCACCTCGTGGAATGGGAAGGGAGTCAGTACTACTGGAAAGACGACACCTCCTCAGACGAGTACGCCGGCCACTTCTACGGCTACCCGCTGTTCTACGACCTCTGTGCGAAAACCGACTCCGAGAAGAAGGAGTTGGCTGACCGTGCTGCCCTCATGATGACCTACATCATGGACGGCGGGTGGGTACTGAAGGGACTCAACGGGGAAGCGACGACCCACGGCCACTGGGAGCCCGAAGAAATCGCCGTAGCCTGGGAAGGCTTTGACAAGTGCGTCGAAGAGGCCGCAACACATACCGATTGGGCCGACTATGTGTCTCGCTGTGGAACTTCCTGGGGGGGCGGCGGTTGGCTCAACTCCCTGGAGATCATGGGTGCCCTTCTGGCCACGTACCACATGACCGGGGACACGAAGTTCTACGACGCCTACCAGTACCTTTACGAAGACGAGCACTACGGCGTGGTGGCGCAGCCCCACGAGGAAACCTACACCATCACGAGCCCCGCCATCATGAACCACTCGGACCACGAGCTTGCCATGCTGGCTTACCAGACCATCATTCGTTATGAGCCCAACGACGACCGCCGGGCCACATGGATCAATGGGTTGCAGTTCCTCTACGACCACGAGAAGGAAGAGCGCAACCCGCTGTGGGCCGGTTTCATGGCCATCGCCGCTGGAGTGGCCGCTACAGAGATGGGAGACGCCCTGCAAAGCCTCCAAGAGATGCCCAACGACCGCCGGGAATGGCTCGTCGACACCAGCTACCGACTGGACGCCGACTCGTGGCCGGACGACCGCCACGGCGGGAAGCAATGGAACCGGGTCTTTGCCTACGATGAGATTCGGACCATCTGGTGGAACGGCTCCTTCTACGAGAAGACCGACGGTGGCTCAGGACAGGGGATCTCCGGACCGATGGCTTACCTGTTGCCCTACTGGGCCCTTCGCTACTCGGGCGCACTGTCGGACTGATCCCCTCGCTGGGCTCCTCTCAAGCCCGCTTTTTCAGCAAAATTGCCAACACCAATCCACCCACAAAGCCACCGATGTGAGCCCACCATGCCACGGAATCCTGAAGACCTGACTCGAGCGCCCCTTGTCCGTAGATGAGCTGCATGGCAAACCAGACTCCGATGAAGAGAAAGGCGGGCAATGGGATGAAGAAGATGAAAAAGAGGGTCAAGATGGGAGCCTTCGGAAAGTAGAGCAGGTAGGCAGCGAGAATCGCCGAGATGGCTCCGCTGGCGCCCACCATGGGGGTCACGCTGGCAGGAGAGACGACCACCTGAGTGAGGGCAGCAAGCAGTCCCCCGCCAAAGTAGAGTACAAGGAACCGCCCTCGCCCCAGACGATCTTCGATGTTGTCGCCAAACAGGTGCAGAAACCAGACATTGCCGATGAGGTGCAGCCATCCCCCGTGAACGAACATGTGGGTAACCCAGGGGAGGAGGTTTCGTTCGGGAGAGAAGCCGCTCTTGGCAATTTGGCTGGTCATGTCGGAGGCCACGAGGCCATATTGACGCACGAACCCGGCGACGGCGTCCCCAAGGCTCACCTCGTACACAAAGACGGCAATGTTCCCGAGCACCAGAAGCCAAGTCAACCAGGGGGTGGAGCGCGTCGGATTGAGATCTCGCAAGGGGATCACGGGGCTACTCCTCCAGGGTCCAGCCGAACTTCGCCCCTTCCGGGAAGTCCACGTTCTTGAGCCACCACTGGCGCGTTCCGTCGGCTCTTCTGGCCTGAACAGTGTGGACACCAGAAGAGGGGAGCACCAGCCCGAGGGTAGCGCCCGGTTGGAGAACACCAGCTCCCTGGCCGTCCACATAGAGTTGCATCACCCAATCGGTGCTGTTTCGACACTCAAGGCGAGGCTGGTCGCCTTGCACCGACACCGTGGTAAAGAGCCCCGGTTCCACGCTCACGACCCCCCCGATGGAGTCGGCATCTTTGAGTCGAATTCGATAGTGATGCTCCCCAGCCTCGACCCCCACCGAGATCACATCCGTGTCCTCGTTGGTAACCGGGCGCGGCCGCAATCCATCCACCCGAACGTCCTGGACCTTGCCCGCAAGACCGGTGAAGCGAACGCCCCCCTGGGTCGGCTGGATGAGCCACTGTTCGGTTTCTCCAGCGAGGGGAACAAAGCTCAATCGATAGAGATGGCCACTGCTCTCTC
This sequence comes from uncultured Pseudomonadota bacterium, assembly GCA_937876385.1. Lineage (GTDB taxonomy): Bacteria > Myxococcota_A > UBA9042 > CAIXZC01 > CAIXZC01 > CALFHQ01. The sequence continues at coordinate 18,161 of CALFHQ010000948.1, read as the reverse complement.
CTAAGGCTGAGAACTCGATGGGGCGGAGGGGAAGATCTCGCACAACGGTTTCGGTGCCGGACGCCAGGCTTCCATTTCGAGAGCCATCTTGAAGGAGAATCACCGACTCACCGGTTCGGTTGAGAATCCGGACGGCCCCGGCGGATCCCGCAATATTCCAGGAGAACCAGCTATCTCGAGCCACTTTGAAGCTGGTTTCCTGGATGATTCGACCGTCCATACGAGCCACCAGCTTGTGTCTTCCCAGCCCCAACTCCGGCTGTACCCGGCGTTCCTCTGAGGACAAGGTGCCCCACACCTGCTCGTCCAACAGAACCTCCACCGGTTTGTCGGTCTCGTTGGTGACAACGATTCCACCGCTGGGAGCGCGAAGGGTCACTCTCACTGGGCCGTCCGCGTTGGCCTCGATGGCCTGGTCGTATCGGGTCAAGGTGCGAGTTCCCTTGAACCGGGCCACATCAATTTCCCCTTTGAGCACCATGGGAACTGTAGAACCAGAGGGGATGGGTTCGTCGTGTCCATGGACGTTGAGCCCCGCCTTGACGGGTTCACCGGTGCGGTTTTCCACCAGAAGTTGTGTCTCCTTGAGGGCCACCGTCAGATGGGGAATGGATTCCTTGGACTCGAGAATAAGCACCTTCTCTCGAAAGACCAGTTTCCGGTCGGGGTCCAAAGCCTCGATGACTGATCGCCCCAAGGGCTGGGCGGCGTATTCCGCCGTTTGGCCAGGCTCAAGTGCGGTGAGGGGGTGGCCGTTTCGGAACATCTGCACCCGCTCCTGGGTGGCATTTGTGACCTGAAGTCGGCCCGGCATTGGACCAAAATTCACTGGGACCAACGCCCCACCCATAACGACGACCTCCAAATTCAGGGTGTGGTGCGTGGATTCGATGGCGGCGCTCAAGTAATGCCGCCCTGGAGTCACCTCTGTGCGAGTGGTCTGCCCCGGGGCCATGGACAACACTCGGTTCTCGTCTAGAAAAATCTCCACCGGTTCGCCGGTCCGGTTGGTCATGAGAAGCTGCGCTTCCTGGCGCTGGATCACCCAGGACTGGGTGCTCTCCACACGCACCGAGAAGACGTGCACAAATTCGAGATTGGAGCGGGTAACGAACTTCACCGGCACCTTCCCGGCTCGCACCCCTGGAATCCTCAAGGAGCCGTTGGCCGGGATGGCGCCGACTTCCCGGCGTCGCACGAAGAGGGTCCCCGGCTCATCAAGGCGGTTTTCCACCACGAGATCCCCGGTTTGAGCCGACAGCTTGACGACTCGCTCAGTCCCCGACTCCACATTTTCCGTGAGACGCACCATTCGCCCCGACTCCACAAAGCGGACCTTCACCTTGAGGGGCCCGGCCGGCAGTCGCTCGAACTTCGCCGATTCCCCCGGGAGGATTTCCTTTGGCTGCCCGGTGGCCAGGCTCAAACGGATCTTCTCAGCAGAGTCGTTGACCACCTCCAATCCACCCACCGGGGGTTCGATCTCCCACTGGGTGACCGTGGCATGGGAAAGCATCAGGGAGCGGGACCACTCCCCTCCAAATCCCAACTCTCGAAAGGTGTAGGTTCCTTCCCCGACCTCGATGTTGGTGAAGACGCTGGTGCTCCCGGAAAAGACGTTTCCGAGAATCCGTTCTCCACGGGTCACTGCCCAATCGAATTCGGTGTTGTTGGTCAAGACGAGGGTGGCGGAGCGGTCTTCCGGTGAAGTTCTGGGGCCCGGGATGGTCACGCTGGGCATTCTGGATGCATCCACGACGGCTTCCAGGACGACCTCGTGGTTGCATTCGGCCTTGAGCTCGAAGGAAGCGATTGGGAGCCCGGAGAGCACCGCCTCGGTGCCTTCTGGAAAGAGTTGGAAGTAGTCATCATCCACATAGAGCCGGCACGGATGTTCCTGTTGGTTTGCAAGAACAATGCGTCCCAATCCAGTGTCTCCGGGGGCTTGCTCTCCAGATGAGTGCGCACAGCCGACAGGAGCGAGTAGCAGTAGACAGACCAAGGCAGAAACGGTTCGCATTGACATGGCGGCTCTTTGTGGTGGTAAAGGGACGAAACTGTGCATACCTGCTCTTTCCAGGACGGTGGGTCTATTCGGCTTCGGGTGCGGCCTCCGCTTCAGCCTCGGCCTCCTCCTCCTCTTCCGGGTCGGGCGGCGGGGGCCACTCTTCCAGCAAGATGTCGAAGCCCAGTTTCTCCTTCACAACTTCTCGGGAGAACTTCACTTCATTCAACAGCACGCAGAGGTAAACACTCTCTGCGTCGAATTCTTCCATCAACTCGTCGATAAACCGGCCGGCGTCTTCGTCCTCGATCTTCTCGATGAGATCAACTTCCTCGTTCACAGTGCGGACGAGGTTGTACATCGAGTGATAGAGCTTGCCGTTGGCCCGGTTCCACAATGTGGCGAGCATCTGGGCGAGTTCATCGTTCTTCTTGGTGTGAATCTCAGCAGCCACCATCTGCTTGACTCGCTTCTTCCCGACGACCTGGATACGGTATCCTTTGAAGTAGCGGACATACAGCGCTCGGTTGAGAACCTGCACCCCCTTGACGATGTGGCCAATGGGAATGTCCTTGATGATTCGATCTTGGTGGTCCTTGAGTGCGATGAAGGTATCGGACCCGTTCATAGTGTTGCCTCCTTTCTGCTTCCGAAACGGATTCCTTAAACTAGCACAGACGGCGCTGAAAATCCACTAGATTTGAAGAGTGTAGTCTGCGCCTCGCCTGGAATGCGACATATCTTACATTGTCTTGATCTGGCAACGGCCGCATGGCATGCTACAGGCTGCTACGATGGGAGGTAGGTATGCGCAGACTCTGGTTGTTGGGTGCCTGTTTGGTTTTCCTGTCCGGTTCCATTGTGTCGTGTAGCTCCGGCGGCGGCAATGCCAGCAAGGACGCCGCTGATTCGCAAGACGGAAAGACCGTGGATTCCCTTGATGATCTCGGATGGGATCTTCCCGAGGGGGGTGAGAAGGACGGCTACGAACTCATCGAAGACCTCCCGGGGGACACACCAGACGCCCTGGACGTTGCCTTTTGCGGCGATTCAGTTTGCGACGATGACGAGGATTGCACCTCCTGCCCCGAGGATTGTGAGCAATGCCCATCTCAATGCGGGGACGATACCTGCGACGAAGATGAGGACTGCCAGGAGTGCCCCCAAGACTGCGGCGAATGCGTCATTTACTGCACCGGCTACACCGGCGACGACCCCTGCTGCGCCGACAACAACCCGTGCTCTCTGGAAGCCAACGACCAGTGCGACTGCGCCGGCACGTGCTCCTGGGAAGGGGACGAGTGTGGCCCGGATGAATGTGGAGACGGAGAGTGCACAGGCAGTGAGACCTGCCAGGAATGCCCCGCCGATTGCGGTACGTGCCTCCCCGTGTGCGGAGATGGTACCTGCGAATACCCGGAGGAGACGTGCGAGACCTGCGACGAGGATTGCGGAATCTGCACCCCCAACTGCGGCAACAGCACCTGTGACCCGGAGGAAGACTGCGAAGCTTGTCCTCAGGATTGCGGGGTGTGCCCGCCGGAATGTGGAGACGACCAGTGCGACCAGGGGGAAGACTGCGAGAACTGCCCCGAGGACTGCGGGGCCTGTGGGCCCGACTGTGGCGACGGGGTTCTCCAGGTGGAAAACGGCGAAGAGTGTGACGACAACAACGCCTTCAACGACGACGGGTGCGACGAATTCTGTCGAATCGAACCCCAGGAGGCAACCCCCGGGGACGTCATCATCACCGAAATCATGTACAACCCAAGCACCCCACTGGACCCCGACGGCGAGTGGATTGAGTTGTACAACACGACCTACAATCCCATCAACATCAACGCCTGGTACCTGAAGGACGACGGAATCGACAGCCACCGGATCCTCGCCATCGGCGGGGTAGTCATTCAGCCGCAGACCCACATTGTGTTGGGGTCAAACGGAGACGAATTGACCAACGGCGGGGTGGAACTGGATTACGTCTACGAAGACTTCTCCCTGTCCAACAACGACGACGAAGTGGTGCTGTGGTCAAACGGCGTCATCATTGATGAAGTGGCCTATGCCTCTGGAGGGGACTGGCCTGTCGCCGTTGGAAAATCCATCTCTTTGAACGTGCTGGCCTACGACGACAACACCAACGACCAAGGCGCCAACTGGTGCGAGGCAACGGCCCCTTACGGAGACGGAGATTTCGGTTCCCCGGGGCAGATGAACCCGGTGTGCGAAGCCAGCTCCATGTGCGGAGATAGCTGGTGCCAGAACGATGAAGACTGTGTCAGTTGCCCGCAGGACTGCGGAAGCTGCCCGGAGTGCGGAGACAACCTGTGCAACGGCGATGAAACGTGCCAATCGTGCCCTGGTGACTGCGGCGCTTGCTGTGGAAACGGCAACTGCCAGTCACTCTACGGCGAAGACAAGATCAGTTGCCCGGAGGATTGTATCGTTTGCGTAGACAGCTCCTGCGACGACGGGGAATCTTGCACGAACTGCCCCGACGACTGTGGCGCTTGTGACCCCTGCGGAAACGGCACCTGCGACTGGAATGAGACCTGCCTGCTGTGCCCCGCCGACTGCGGCTACTGCTGCGGAAACGGCAACTGCGAGCCTGACTACGGGGAGACGTACACGAACTGCCCCAACGATTGCCAGGTTTGTGGTGACGGGTCTTGCAACGGATTTGAAACCTGTGAGTCGTGCGCCACTGATTGCGGTGCCTGCCCCGTGGAGGGTTGGTGCGAGCTGTCCGGGGAATCGGGAAGCCTGGTGACCTGCCCCATTCGATTGGCAGCTTCCAGCCAATTCGCTCCCAAGGCGACGGGAATGGAGTTTCTGTTCCAATTCGACTCCACCAAGGTAGCCTTCGTCCGATTCCACGACGAATTTTGTGCCGGAGACACTTGCGTGGACTGGGATACCCCCCCGCAAAGCTCCATTCAACCCACCGGACACACCCTCTCTTACATCGTTCAGTCGGCTGGGCACATCAAGCTCTTGATGTACCACGGCTCCTCCCCCACCACTGTTATTACCAACGCCTACATGACCACCAACGGCGTAACGGGAGACCCCGACGTGGTGGAGATCGTCTTTGTTTTAAGCCAGACCATCCCCGCCGAAACTCCGGTGGCTGTCACCCTCAGCGGTTTGAAAGCTACCGATGCCGCTGCCAACCCCCTCTACCTCTCCCTCACCGACCTGGGGATTCTTGTAACTTCAGCCATGGGAGAAGCATTCTGCGGTGATGGAGGGTGCGACCCTTTTGAGTCATGCGACACATGCTCCGCCGATTGCGGTGCATGTGTCTGCGGCGACGGAACCTGCAACTTGAATGAGGATTGCACCTCTTGCGAGACAGACTGTGGGGTCTGCCCTCCGGAATGTGGAGACTCGAACTGCGACGCCAACGAAGATTGCTCCACCTGCCCCGGAGATTGCGGGGAATGCTGTGGAAACGGCGCCTGCGAGTCGCTCTTCGGCGAAGACTGCGGGTCCTGCCCGGCAGATTGTGGCTGCGGCTGCGGAGAGAGTTGCCAGGGTGGAAGCTGCACCTTCTCGGCGTGTGACGGCAAAGAATGTGGCACCGACGGATGCGGAGGAAGCTGTGGCACCTGCGACGCACACTACCAGTGCGAAACCGGCTCCTGCGTGTACGTCCCCTATTGCGGCGATGCATCCTGCAACGGCGGCGAGACCTGCGACTCCTGTCCGTCGGACTGCGGCGTTTGCCCAGCGCAGTGCGGGGATACTACCTGCGACGCCGACGAAAACTGCAACAACTGCCCGGCCGACTGCGGGGACTGCTGCGGAAACGGAACTTGCGACGGTGGCTTTGGTGAAAACTGCGCCACCTGCGCCGAAGACTGTGGCTGCGACTGCGGAGAATCGTGCACCGGGGCTACCTGCGTGTTCACCGCTTGCAACGGCAAAGAGTGCGGCGACGACGGCTGCGGCGGAAGTTGCGGAAGCTGCGGAACCCACTTTGCGTGCGTCGACGGCGGGTGCGAGTACGTCCCCTACTGCGGAGATAGCTCCTGCGATGTCGATGAAAGCTGCGGCACCTGCCCAGGGGACTGTGGGGAGTGCTGCGGCAACGGTGCATGCCAGGCGGGATTTGGAGAGAACTGCTCCACCTGCGCCGCCGATTGCGGCTCCTGCTGCGGCAATGGCACCTGCGACATTGCTTATGGCGAAGATTGCTCGACCTGCTCCGGAGATTGCGGGGCGTGCCCCGGCACCGGCTGGTGCAGGCTCTCTGGCGCCAGCGGAACCGAAGTCTCCTGCCTGGTGAGACTGGCCAACCAGGACAACACCGCTCCCGACGCGGTGGGCGCCGAATTCGTTGTCAACTTCGACCACACCAAGGTCTCCTTTGTCCGATACCACGACACGATGTGCATCGGTGACACGTGCTTCGATTGGGACACCCCGACTGCCGGAAGCATCCAACCCTCGGGACACACCCTGAGCTACCAAACCATCGCCAACGGCCAGATCAAGACCTTGCTGTACCATGGCGGCGACCCCACGACGCCCCTCACCGGCGCCTACCTCGACGGAGACGGAATAGCCGGAGACCCGGACCTCTTCGAGTTGGTATTCAACCTCGACGTCCCCATCCCTGCGGGGAGCCCGGTGGAAGTCACCCTGACTTCCCTCAAGGCCACCGACGCCGAAGCCAACCTCCTGACTGCTACCACCTCGGAGGGACTCATCCTCACGTCCCTGTCCGGCGCACCTTACTGCGGCAACGGCACGTGCGACACCACGGAATCCTGCTACACCTGCCACGACGACTGCGGTACTTGCTGCGGAAATGGCACGTGCGATACCTCCCAGGGAGAGTCCTGCGCCAATTGCCCCTCGGACTGCGGAACCTGCGGCCCGGTGTGCGGCGACGGAAGCTGTGAAGCCGGGGAAGATTGCAGTTCGTGCAATGCTGACTGCGGTTGCGATTGTGGCGAGACCTGCTCCACCGGCGTCTGCACCTTCACCGCCTGCGACACCGCCCAGTGCGGAAGCGACGGATGCGGTGGAAGCTGCGGCACCTGCGATACCCACTACGACTGCCTGACTGGCACCTGCGTGTATGTTCCCTACTGCGGCGACGCCACCTGCGACGACGGAGAGAGTTGCGACTCCTGCCCGGGAGATTGCGGGGAATGCTGCGGAAACGGAAGCTGCGAAGCAGGCTTTGGCGAAAACTGCTCCACCTGCGCGTCGGATTGCGGGGAGTGCCCCCCGGACTGCGGAGACGGCACTTGCGCCTCCAACGAAGACTGCTCCACCTGCCCCCTGGATTGTGGGTGTGAAGCCTGCGGAGAAAGTTGCGTGGCCGGAACCTGTACGTTCACCGCTTGCGACACCGCCCAGTGCGGAAGCGACGGATGCGGCGGAAGCTGCGGCACTTGTGGTACACACTACGACTGCCTCACTGGCACCTGCGTGTATGTTCCCTACTGCGGCGACGCTACCTGCGACGACGGTGAGAGTTGCGACTCCTGCCCGGGAGATTGCGGGCAGTGCTGCGGAAACGGAAGTTGTGAAGCCGGCTACGGCGAAGATTGCTCTACCTGCGAAACCGACTGTGGCCCCTGCGGCCCGGTTTGCGGCGACGCCACTTGTGAAGGGGACGAGACCTGCGACACTTGTGCTGCGGACTGCGGCGCCTGCCCCACTGGCTGGTGCGTTTTGAGCGGCACCAGCGGGTCGCAAGCCAGTTGCGAAGTGCTCCTGGCTGCCGAGTCCTCCTCCTCCCCTGCTCCCTGTGCGATGGAGTTCATTTTCCAGTTCGACGCCACCCGGGCGACCTTCTCCAAATTCCACGACTTGTATTGCATCGGAGAGACCTGTCTCGACTGGGATTCCCCACCGCAAAGTTCAATCCAACCTTCGAGTCACACGATTACCAGTAACACCTTGGAAGCCGGAAAGGTGAAGGCACTGCTCTACCACGGCTCTGCTCCCAGCACCCCAATCACCGGGGCGTACTGGAGTGGTTCGGCGGTTTCCGGTGACGATGCAGTGGTAGAGATGGTGTTCACCTTGAACCAGACCATCTCTCCGTCCGATCCGGTGATTGTGGAGTTGAGCGGTCTCAAGGCCTCGGATGCCGGGGCCAACGCATTGACAATGGCAGTTCAATCGGGCGTGCTCACCACGTCGGCACAATAGGCTGGAGGTTTTCCATGCGCACTTCCTATGGGTGGTTGATTGTTTCGGTTCTCTGTTTCTGGAGCTTCTCGGCTTTGGCTTCTGTGCCCGGTGACGTCACCGGCGATGGTTCAGTGGATGTCTCCGACGTCCAGTGCACGGTGTTGAGTTCTCTTGAACCCACTGCGCCAGCTTGCCTCTCAGCCTCCGATGCTGCCGACATGAACTGTGACGGCTCCACTGATGTGGTGGACGTGCAACTCGAAGTACTCGTCGTACTGAACTTCCCGAACCTGGGGGTTCCCGCCGACAAGGACTCCGATTTGGACAACGTTCACAACGACTGCGACAACTGCCCCAACACCGCAAACGCCGACCAGGCGGATGCCGACCACGACGGTGTAGGGGACGCCTGTGACAGTTCCAGCTCAGTGTGTGGAAACGACACCCTGGAAGACGGGGAAGAGTGCGACGACGGAAACCTCACCAACGGCGACGGGTGCGATGAATTTTGCGTCATCGAATCTGGGGGGACCTATCATGCAGGGGACCTCATCATCACCGAAGTCATGTTCAATCCAAAGCACATCGCCGACGGTTTGGGAGAGTGGTTCGAGGTTCGCAACGCCAGTGGCACCACCTTGTCCCTCAACGGCTGGCACATCAAGGACAACGGGACCGATGATCATACAATCTTCGACTCCCTCTTGTCGCTGGCCCCAGGGGCCACTGCCATCTTCGCAATCTCGGGCAACACCCTCATCAATGGAGGCGTCATCCCAACTTACGTATACGCCGACTTCACCTTGGATGACGACGTCGACGAAATCATCATCGTCGCCCCGGATGGAACGCTGATAGACACCGTCGCCTACGGCCCCTCCTTCCCACTGGTTCCAGGTCGCGCCCTGAGCTTGAGTCCCGCAGCACAAGACCCTGACCTCAACGACAACCCGTCCAACTGGTGCGTTGCCACCATGTTGATGACCAGTGAAGACTATGGCACCCCCGGATTTATCAACAACGGGTGCTCCGCCCCGGGAACCTGCGGCAACAACGCGGTGGAAGCCGGCGAAGAATGTGACGACGGAAACACTACCAACGGCGACGGCTGCGACTCCTATTGCCAGGCAGAGCCGTTCAACGTCTGTGGCAACAGCCAAATTGAGTACGGCGAAACCTGCGACGACGGAAACACCACCGACGGCGACGGATGTTCATCCACTTGCCAACTGGAAGGGTCGTTGACCTGCGGCAACAACAGCCTGGATGACGGCGAAGAATGTGACGACGGAAACAACACCAACGGCGACGGTTGCGACCAGTACTGCATGTCCGAGAACCTGTGCGGAAACGGAAACCTGGACGACGGCGAGCAGTGTGACGACGGAAACCCGGACAACGGGGACGGCTGCTCCGCCGAGTGCATCCTTGAATTTGTCCCGCCGGTTTGTGGCGATGGGAACAAGGAAGGGGGAGAAGAGTGCGACGATGGAAACCTCACCAACGGCGACGGGTGTTCCTCCTCATGTCTCATTGAACAATCCGTGTGCGGAGACGGAACCCAGGGCTTCGACGAGGAATGCGACGACGGAAACACCATCAACGAAGACGGCTGCAACCAATTCTGCTCAATCGAGTATTGTGGAGACAATCTCCACCAGGCGGGTCTCGGCGAACAGTGTGACGATGGAAACCTCATCGACGGCGACGGCTGCGACAGCAACTGCCAAATGGAAGGTCCCCCCACCGGCATCAGCGGAGTGGTTTCCTACTCTGGGACGGTGGGGAGCTCCGACGTCCTCTACATTCTCATATACACCAGTGCCGTCACGGACCCCGTGAACAACTTCGGGTCCCCGACCCTGGTTCTGGACTACAGCCATCCCTCATTCCCCTTCGGCTATGAAATCCCCATAGACCCCGGAACCTACTATGTCGCCGCAGTGCTCGATGTGGGGGGCAATGGCGCACAGGGATTCACCGCCGAGGATATCGGCGGATACCATCCAGGCTCGACCACTGTTCCCAGCAACGATTGGGCTACTGCAGTGGACTTCCAACTCGGCAACGCCAGCCCGGGCGGTGGTGGCACGGTGAAGGGAACCATCACCTGTTATTCTTGCGGTATTTCAAGCAGCGACGCGCTCTACCTCGTCCTCACCACCACGGAGCCGCCCACCATAACCACTGCGGTGACAAAGAAGGTGAAACCCATCAGCATCTCCTTGGGCAAGATTACCTACGAAATGACCGACGTCCCGGCGGGAACCTACTGGGTCGGCGGCTACCTCGACTACGACGATAACAGCCCCTCTGGCCCCACCGGCGACGACAAGGAAGGGTACCGCAGCAGCTCCTTCTCCGTCTCCGACGGGCAGACCGTCACCAGCCGGAATTTCACCCTATACTAGTCCCCCTTTCTCAGGATCGAGGATGGTGACACACACCCCCGACAATTCGTGGATTGACAAGACTCGAACCCTGGCAGGGCCGCGACCGACTGTGGTGCCCGTATTCGAGTTGCGTTGCCTCACCACCGGAAAATCCTGGGAGTTTGCATCCACCCCCGTGTCCTTCGGAAGCCACCCGCAGTGCGATGTGCACCTTGAAGACGATACCGTCTCCAGACTGCACGCTGAAATCGTCCGCATGGGCTCTGAACTCGTCTTGCGGGACAAAGGAAGCACCAACGGCACCGCCATCAACGGCGTGAGGATTCGAGAAGGGCTCCTTTCCCCCGGGGTAACCATCGAGTTGGGGGAGCAGCGACTGGCGTGGACTCCGGACCTCGAGTTGATCCCATCAATGCCTTCGGAGAACAGCCGCTTCGAGCTTCTGGTGGGGCAGTCGGACGCCATGCGCAGGCTGTTCAACATCCTGGAGCGAGTCTCTGCCACCGACGCCCCGATCCTGATTCAGGGAGAGACAGGGACGGGCAAGGATGTCGTCGCTCGCTCTGTCCACGCCCACTCCAAACGAAGCAACCGCCCCTTTGTGGTGGTGGATTGCAGCGCCATCCCTCCAGCACTCATGGAGAGCGAACTGTTTGGACACGAAAAGGGAGCCTTCTCTGGTGCTATCGCCGTGCGAAAGGGACTCTTCGAGCAGGGGAACGGAGGCACCATCTTCCTGGACGAAGTGGGAGAGTTGCCTCTGGAATTGCAGCCGAAGTTGCTTCGAGTTCTGGAAACCGGCGTGGTTCGAAGAATCGGCTCAGGAACCGAGACCTCCCTGGACCTTCGAATCTTGTCAGCGACCAATCGCCCCCTCCAGGAGATGGTTGATTCCGGGCGGTTTCGAGCCGACCTGTTCTATCGCTTGAATGTCGTCCCGGTATTCATCCCACCCCTTCGAGAACGCACAGAGGATATCCAGGAGCTGGTCCACCATATCCTCCACACCGCCCCCTTCAACCGCAAAGGGGATGGCACTCTGTGCGTAACAGAGGTCACCTCGGACTTCCTGGGAGCGCTTCGAGGGCATGCGATGCCCGGCAACGTACGAGAGTTGGTCAACATCCTTCAGCGGGAGGTGGCGCTGACCTCTGAGCCCATTCTTCACTCCCTGGTCTCCCCTCTGTCGGAGCAACCCGCCTCGGAGGATTCGACTCCGACCGTTTCCGGGGATCTTCCCCCCTTCTCCGAAGCCAAAGAGGACGTCGTCGACGAGTTCGAAATGCACTACCTCGAACGGTTGATGATCGAATCCCGCCAGAACCTCTCGCTGGCGGCACGGATCGCCGGCCTGGATCGAAAGCACCTGCGCAACCTGCTGAAAAAGCACCAGATCTATCACACCACCCAAGCCAAATAGGGAAATCTGCGGAACCCTTGCAGGCCCACACACCGGGAAAGGGGTGATTTCCTTGTCAGGATCGCCGACTCGGGGGTATGATGGGCGGGTTGGATTGGGTGCGATTGAGGAGGCGGTGATGCTATTGGAAAATCTGGAGCAAAAGCCCGTTATTTACATCGCCGATGATGAGGAAGCCAACCTCTTCATCATGAAGGCAACGTTCCGGGACGAGCCGTACGAGCTGCGGACATTCCGCACCGGGCAAGAACTCATCACCCTCCTGGAGAAGGGAGACTGCCCCCCGGATCTCGTGCTCCTCGACATCATGATGCCCGACATGGACGGCTACGAAGTGTGTCGGCAGATTCGACGCTCTCCAACGCACAAGCGCATCCCTGTGGTCATGGTGACAGGTCTTGACGGAGTAGATCACATCGTCGCCGGACTGGATGCCGGGGCCGACGACTACATCACGAAGCCGTTCCACCCCCTCGAGGTTCGAGCCAGGGTCCGCTCCCTGATGCGCATCAAGTTCATGGGCGACCGCCTGGAAGAGACGAACCTGGCTCTTTCGGACCAGAAGCTGTTGCTGGAAGGCCAGGTCCGTGACCGGACCCAGGAACTTGAAGATATCACGGTGGGGGTCGTGTCCTCCCTTGAGAAGGCCAACGCACTCAACGACTCCGACACCGGAAACCACATCATGAGGGTGTGCGCATATTCCGAGTTGTTGGCCTTGGCTATGAAGCTCCCGGGGGAACAGATCCTCAAGATTCGACGGTACGCATCCCTTCACGACGTCGGCAAAGTGGGAATCCCCGACGACCTCCTCAAAAAGCCGGGTGAGTTGACCAGCGAAGAGTTTGAGTCGATGAAGCGTCACACCGTCATGGGATACGAGATGCTGGAGTTGGCCCGAGCCGACGTCATGGCGAAGAACATCGCCTTGTGTCACCACGAAAAGTTCAACGGCAAGGGCTACCCACTGGGGCTCAAGGGCTACGACATCCCTCTGGAAGCTCGAATCGTTGCGCTGGCTGACGTCTTCGATGCCTTGACCACCAAACGGGTATACAAGAACGCCTACCCCCTGCCGATGGCTCGGCAGATCATCGAGGAGCAGCGGGGTGAGCATTTCGACCCCCTGCTCGTGGACACACACCTGGAGAACTGGGACGTCGTCGTCGCCATCATGCAGCGTTACGAAGACGGCCCTCCGACGGTACAGTTCACCCGAGGGGACAATCTGCCTCCCCACCCGAAGTCCCCTCTGGACGATTGGGAAGCGACCAGAATTGCTCAACTCAGAGAAGAACAGGCTTCCTGAACCTGCCGGAAAAACTCGTCCCTCGACTCATGTTGTGCTAGAACAGTGTCCAAACCGGAGCCGCCAGGGTACGACTCCCGGTTAGACCATCGTCCCCCTTAGCCTTGTCGACAAGGGGTGAAGAAACGTCGAGGACTTGAACATGCACGAAATCATCGACCTTAGAAGCGACACAGTCACCCGACCGAGCAAAGCCATGCGAGAAGCAATGCTCGATGCAGCCGTCGGGGATGTGGTCTACAACGAAGACCCCACCGTGCTGAAGTTGGAAGCAACGGTTGCACGACTGCTGGGCAAAGAAGCGGCTCTGTACGTACCCACGGGCACCATGGCCAACACCCTGGCCATTCGTCTGTGCTCGGAAGCCGGTGACGAGATCATCATCGAGAAGGACGCCCACCCGCTCCACTACGAAGCCGGAGGAAGCGGCACCTTTTCAGGAGTTCTGTTCAAGCCCGTGGCCGGCAAGGCGGGTGTTATGGACCCGGCAGCGGTGGAAGCAGCCATCTATGAGCCGGTTTACTATCGAGCCAGGCAGCGGGCCATTCTGGTGGAGAATACGCACAATCGGGGGGGAGGAACGGTGGTTCCACTGGAGACCCTGAAAGCCATCTCCGCCGTCGCACGAAGACACAACATGCGCACCCACATGGACGGCGCTCGTCTCTGGAATGCTGCCGCAGCCAGCGGTCACTCCATGGCGGAATTTGCAGCCCCCTTCAACACAGTGTCGGTTTGCTTCTCGAAGGGAATGGGTGCCCCCGTGGGCTCTGCTTTGGTGGGGTCCGCCGAGGACATTGAGCGGGCCTGGCACTACCGCCACATGCTGGGTGGAAGCTGGCGACAGGCCGGCATCCTGGCCGCCGGTGCCCTCTTTGCCATGGACAACAACTTCCATCGCCTGACGGAAGATCACGGCAATGCGAAGAAGCTGGCCCAGGGACTCCAGGAGCGCTGCGGACTTTCGGTTCTAAACGACGTCGAAACCAACATGCTCTACTTTGAGACAGAGAGAGCCAATGAACTCGTCAGCGCACTCTCCCAAAACGGGATTCTTATGTCGGTGGTTCGCCCGGGGGTCGTTCGATGCGTCACCCACCTGGACGTCGATTCCGACGACATCGAAAAGACCCTCACCACCATCCAGGCGATGCAATGAACGGTTCGGTTCTTGACGTAACAAAGCGGTTCCTCAAGTTCGCCGTTGTGGGAAGCTCGGGCGTTCTGGTGAACCTGGGAATTTACTGGCTGATGAGCCGGGGACTTGATCTGCGCCACAACCTCTGGGCAGAGAATGCTGCCTACGCCTTCTCTGTGGAGATCTCCATCATCACGAATTTCCTCCTCAACGACCTGTGGACGTTTCGAGATCGTCGAAGCGCCAGCCCCTTCACCATCCGCTTCTATCGATTTCACATGGTGAGCTTCGTCGGATTCGGAATCAATTGGGGAGCCTTCGCTCTAATCAACTGGATGTTGCACAAAAGCGGTCTGGTTCTTCTGGGGAACTTCGAAATGCTGGGAAGAACTCGGAACATCGACGATCTCATTGCTGCTTGCATCGGAATTGGCGCAGCCATGAGTTGGAACTTCGCTGCCAACCTTCTCTGGACCTGGAAAGAGAACCGATAGAACCCTCAAACGACTTCAGTCAGTCACTTGATTGCACCATGATCTGGATGGTCTCTTCCTTGCCGTCTGAGAGGGGAGGCAGGGACAGCGCAGGCAACGCAGTCGCCATACAGATAGATACTTCCGAAGCATGCCGGGCGGGATTCAGCGAGAGAGAGCGCTTCTTGATTCGTCCGTTCAACAGCAGCACCGCCGTCATTCGCACTTGGACCTCAGAGACATCGTCGTGATTTCTCACCATGCCGTCCACACACTGCTGCAGCGCCTTGGTCAGTCGACGTTTGGCACTTGCCACCCGCTCCTCCCCTTCATCCTCTTCTACGGTGAAGTCAATGGTGGTCACCTGGGTTCCCCCGCTCCCCGCGGCCTGCGATGTCTCCCCTTCCGTCTTTCTACTGGGTTCAGTCTTGCCGATCTTCACCACCTTGGCGCGGGGCAAATCAGGGGCTTCCTCAACGGCGAGGACATCCCGCCCAGTGAGTTCCTCGGCCGAAGGAAGCGCCACATGTTTCTGCTGGGCCCTCTCCAATGCACGCTCTCGAGCAACTCGCTCCAGCATCGCTTCTTCCGACTCAGGCTCTGCGATAGCCAATTCAGGCTCCGGTGCCACTGCCACATCGGCCTCGGAGACAACGTCAGCCACAACCTCTTTCTTCGCTCCCTTCTGGGTCTCCCGAGAGCCCTTGGAACCACTCCCAAACAACCCCGGATTCAAAAGCACCACAGCGGCACCGGCGATGAGCACTCCACCTACCACCACCAGGATCGGAAGGAGACGCTTCTTTCCGCTGGCAAGCTTATCCGCCTCCTCTCTTAACTCGGCATCCGCCTTCTGCTCGCTGTACCGATCGAGGAGAATGGCGATGTACTGAGCAAACGGTCGAACGTCTGTCACAGGGCACACCCGCCCAGACTCCAACTCCGTCACCACAGCATCCAGAGCCATCTCCCTCTTCTTGAGAAGTTCGAGAATCTCTGGTGCCGAGAAGGGACCGTACTCTACCCCTTCCTGGGAGTAGGTCCAGCGGGTGTTTTCCTCGAATTTCTTGGGCAATTCAAACGACATGGCCAACGACCTCACTTGTGCCCCTCGGTTGTATCACCCGCTGTGCCGCGAGGTCAAGCGTCCAGGCACCTCATGCTCTGCGTCAAAACCCTTGACAAGAAACTCCCTCAGTGGTATTGCTTCTGGGCCTTTTTTGGAGTGTAAGGAGAGATCAATATGGCGAATCATAAGTCCGCGTTGAAAAGACATCGTCAGAGCTTGAACCACCGATTGCGGAACAGTCACTACCGCACGACGGTGAAAACCGTGATGGCCAAAGCCCTGAACGCCGTTGAAGCCGGCAGCAAAGAAGCCGAATCCATGTTGAAGTTGGCTATCTCCACGGTGGACAAAGTCCGTGGCAAAGGGATCATCCCGAAGAACCGAGCCGGCCGATACGTATCCCGCCTGTCCAAGGCTCTGGACGGCGTCAAGAAATAGCAATCGGCTCGCCCCTTTCCGCTGGTTTCTACTCCTGATTCTCAACAACAGGATTGGATGGGTGCAACGACACGCCAGAGGTGTGCCATCGCCTGCGCTGTGCCAGATCGGCAATCGCCTCTTCCTGTAGTCGACTCGTCTTCAACCGCCCACACTGCTCTAAGTATTCACCGGCACCCTTGAGGTCACCGGCGAAATAGTGTCCATAGGCGACTTCCAGCAACACGTCAACTCGCTGGGCCTCTGGGACCGCTTTGTCCAAATCCACATGGGACAAGAGGGACAACCCCTGGAGGGTCCAGTCGGGTCGCTTCAGGAGGGTCAGCCCAAGCAAGACTGTGAGCGGCTCGGGTTCCTGCCCTTCCCCGGTTCGCTCCAACAGGGCCCTGAACAGTCCATCGGATTCCCGGGGATGCCAAAGACCACACACCAGACGCCGCGAGTCCTCATCCAGATCGCCGGTTGACACCAACTGAAGTCTCCAAGAGAGGACGTGCTCCAGAACCTGGCGACTCTCTCCCTCCCAAAGTGTCTCATATACTTCCGCCGCCTTGCCGTCTTCCCCTGCCAACCAGAGGAGATCGCCCCAGCGCATCAGAACGACGGCGCCCAGCGCCTGGGAGAATCGGCAATCCACCAGGCTCCACGGTCCAGACACTGAGTCGCACGTGGGTCCTCGGAGAAATGCAGCAACCCACAAATCCCTGGCCAACTCCAATTCCCCCACGATGATGGCGAGATCCACAAAGGCTCGAGCCAGGTTCGGTTCTTCGTTCGTCGCTCTCAACCCCATCTTGGTCGCCCCAAAAAGCGCAGGAACATCCCCACTGGAAGCGGCCATGTACGCCCGCTTCAAGCAACGCCCTCCGACGTAGGGACACGAGCGCTCGAAAACCGACTTCTGGGAGAACAGGAAGCGAGCGTACTCCATCGCCCCAGCGTCAACCTCCAACTGGTCAAGGTACCCATCCCACTCTGCGGCCAGGGTCTCCAACGACTTGCCGTAGGCTTGGGACCAGGAAGCACCGCCGTATACCTTCTTGAACGAGGAGCCTCCATAGCGCTCCAGAAGAAATCGAACGAAGGAACCGCACGTGTTGTATGCAACGGGACCCGGATAGCTCCAGAAAGCCATCCCCTTCATCAAGTCGGGAAGGGGAGGACGCAATCCCAAATCCCGAACCGCTCTGGCCCACTCGTGGGTGGTGTACCGTCCGCCGGCACGCTCCACGGCTACGGCCGCACCCTCGATGAGCCCCGCCTCGGGCAAGAGCCACAACCTGGCGGGAATCCCCAGGGGCGAATCGGGAATCTTAGAGAGCAACGCATGAACCAACTCGTGGGCAATGAGGGAGTTCGGGGTCTCGTGAGCGTGAATATGAATCTCCCGACGCCACGGCTTGGTGATGGAAGTTCGGTGCGCTCCCATCAGGCGTTCCTTCTGCCAGGGAGAGTCGTACACGAACACGGTAACTTCCGGCGCCTCGTCTGGAGTCAGCTCAAACAACTCCATCACTTGATAACGACGAAATTGTACCTCGTCTGCCAGTCGCTCCAGCCGCTTCTCGGCTCGCCCACCGGGGGTCGCCCGCAAAACAACTCCGTTCAACTGAACCTGAAGAGACAACTCCGCTTCCAAGGGGAAAGCGGTGCTCACAAAGCCCAGTCGTGGACCCAATCCCAGCAAAACCACCGCCCCCAATAGCGGAACAAGAAACGCTTTGCGTCTCACCACCCCCTCTGAACCTCGCCCCCAGAAG
>CALFHQ010000947.1 GCA_937876385.1 uncultured Pseudomonadota bacterium | reverse complement strand
CAGCAATGGCCGTGGAGCCCGAACCCAGGAAGGGGTCGAGGACGACGTCGTTCTGGAAGGTGTAGGGCTCTATGAGTCGTCGGGGGAGGTCCACCGGGAAGGGAGCGGGGTGTCCAATCTTACGGGCTCGTTCCGGGCGAATCTGCCACACGTCAAGGGTGCTCTCCATGAACCCCTCTTTGGTTATCGTGTTTTCAAAGGGAAGGCCCAGGGCTTCTCGCTTCTTCCGGTTTGGGACTCGGTCAAAGCGCCCTTTGGAGGCTACGATGATTCGTTCCGTGACGTCTCGAAGGACGGGGTTTGCGGCACTTTGAAAGGAGCCCCATGCGCAGTTCCCCGAAGCCCCCAGCGCCTTCACCCACAGAATTTCTCCTCGCAGCAGGAACCCCAAATCGTCTTGCAGAATTCGGGTGACATCGGCCGACAGAGAGCGGTAAGGCTTTCGTCCCAGGTTGGCGACGTTGACAGCGATTCTGCCCCCCGGTTCGAGGACTCGGAAGGTCTCTGCAAAGACGGCGGAGAGCATGTCGAGGTACTCAAGGTAGCTTTCAGGTACGCCGTTTTGCCCTAACGCCTCCTCATACTCCTTTCCCGCAAAATAGGGGGGAGAGGTTACCATCAAGGCCACCGAGTTGTCGGGAATCCAGGGCATTGAGCGGGCATCGGAGCAAGCGAGGCAGTTGACCTCCCCGGGGGGATTCACCTGCGTGGCGTCGGAAATCGTCGGAGGGGCAAAACGACGATAAAACGGCGTGGCGTCGTGGCTTTCACGGTTGCCCATTCCGAAATTGGACGTTGACGTGGGCCGGCGAGGTTCCTTCTTTGAGGGCATAAGCTTGTCTCCTGGTTCTAGGAAGCCCCATTGGAACGGTTGGAATGAGAAATGTCAAGAATCGCTGAGGGGAAGCCCAGGCTGAGCAAGTTGCATAGGGGTGGAAGTCTGCTTGCCTGAATTCGTGGTCTGTTCTATAAATGACAGGCATGAATCAATCAAGGTTGGTCAATCTGGAGAGTGATTTCTCTGGATGCTATTGGAACGGGTGACCCATGTTCGAGGGTTCTCAACAGTCGGGACCTGATGCACCGCTTCAGGGGCTGGTTCGGATGGAGCTTCGGCGTCCAACGAAGCGGCAGATACTGGACAGTGCCTTGTGGTTCGTTCGGTTGCGGTGGTTTGCTTCCCTGGGGGTTGCCCTGGGTGGTCTTGTCGGTTGCAAGCTGGGGTACGACATTGAGTGCGTGCCGATTCTTGCGGTGGCAAGTTATCTTTTTGTCGCCAATGTCGGCTTGTTCTTGCATGGGAAGCGGATGCGGGGGCTTGAGCCCAGCGGTCGGCACCTGGCTCGCTATTCCATGTTTCAGGTCTTTGTGGACTGGTTGGGAGTCATTGCGCTGGTTCACTGGACCGGTGGAGTCTCCAGCCCAGCGCTGTTCTTCTTCTTCTTTCACCTTGTGATGTCCTCCATCTTGCAGCCCGCACGGCGGGTTTACCCGGTGGCATTGGTGGTTGTTGCTGCCTTGGGAAGCCTGTTTTGGGCCGAGGCATCCGGATGGGTGAATCACCACCCCCTCCTGGTCATCGCCACACCATTGTACAGGGACCTCCGGTGGGTATTGGCAGTGCTCGGAACTCTCGCCCTTTCGGCCGTCTCCACGGTGTTTCTGACGACCTGGGTTGCAGAGCTGCTTCGACGTCGAATGGTGCAGCTTGCTCGGGCGAAAATCAATCTGGAGCACGCCAGTCGAAAGATTGAGGCGGTGTTTCATGTGGTAAATTCGCTGGGAACCACCCAGGAGTTGGACGAGCTTCTCGAGCGGGTTGTCAAAGAGGCGGTGGCCCTGGGGGACATCGGTGCTGCCTTTGTCTCCCTCATCGAACCCACCCAGCACAAGTTCACCTTGGCAGCGATGCATGGGATGGAGGTTACGGAGGACCAACCGCAGCACCTCGAGTTCTTGAGACAGCGACAACATCTGAATCCGCTGGAGAGGGGAAAGGCGGTCTTCATCAGCGACCTTGAAGACCGCGAAGAATGTGACAATTTGCGTTGCTTCGATTGGCTGAGGAAGCAGGGACGGCGCTCTCTCATGTCCGTTCCGTTGCGAGTCGGCAACAAACTCACCGGCGTCTTGTGCCTTGCCTGCGTCTACCCCAATCGATTCGAGGCGGCGGACGCTCGCTATTTTCAGGCGTTTGCGGATCTTATCTCGGTGGGAATCGAAGGGGCTCGCGCTACGCAACTGTTGATGGAGCACAATCGCTCACGAACCTGGTTCTTCAACCGTGTTGCCCACGACCTTCGCGCACCCTTGTCGGCCATGCGCAGCATGCTGACCCTGATTACCGACGGGTATGTGGAAGAGCCGGAGAAGGTCCGAGAGCTTGCGGGGCGAGTCAGGAAGCGGGCCGACGGCTTCAACGAGATGGTGAATGATCTGCTTGCGCTGGCCGACGACCGCCTGGGAGAGATTCGCGAAGATGCCGAAGGCGTGGACATTCGAGACATTCTGGCGAGGAGTTGCGAGTTGTTTGAAGCCGAGTGCAAGGACAAAGGACTGGAATTTCAGGTGGATCTGGGGGAAGGCTCTCCGGTCCTCGTGATGGGAACCCCCGGGGAGTTCGAACGGGTCTTCAGCAACCTGTTGTCCAACGCCGTGAAGTACACGCCGCAAGACGGTGGGAAGGTGGAAGTGACCCTGAGCACCGCGGGGATGGAGGTCATGGTGCAGATATCCGACACGGGCATTGGAATCCCTGCCGAATCCCAGCAGGACCTGTTCCAGGAGTTTTTCAGAGCCCCGAACGCTCGGAAGATGACCCAGGTGGGAACCGGATTGGGGCTTCGAATCACCCGAAAGCTGGTGGAGAGTTACGGGGGCGCGATGCACTTTACCAGCGTGGAAGACGAGGGAAGCACCTTCGTGGTCTCCTTCCCTCGCCAGTGGGCTAATCCTTCGGTTGAAGCTTCAAAGGAACCGGAAACACCTTGAGCATGAGGAAGTCGTAGAGAGTCGTCGGCAATCGCTTCATGAACCCAAGAAACAACTTCATCTGCCACGGGAAAGCCGTCACGGGCCTTCCTTTGGCGATGGCCCTGGCGATAATCACAGAGGCTTCTCGAACATCCATGAGGAAGGGCATCTTGAATCGGTTCTTGTCCGTCATCGGGGTCTTGATGAACCCGGGATGGATGGTACACGCCTTGATTCCGTAGGATTTAAGGTCCAGACGAATGCTCTCCATGAAGACCCAGGCAGCGGATTTCGAGGCGCAGTACGACGCCGAGCCGGACATTCCACGGTACCCCGCCAAGCTGGAAAGCCCCACCAGGGCGCCGCTGCGCTGTTCCATCATCTTATCGACAAAGGGTATCAACGTGTTCGCCAGTCCGATGACGTTGACCTCGATGGTCTGTCGGTGTTGGTCCAGGCGCATCCGCTGAGCGAAGTCCGCCAGTCCGATGCCCGCGTTGGCGACCACGACGTCGATTCGGTCGAAGGCCTCAATAACTGCATTTTTGACCCCTTCCATCTGGCTCTGGTCGGCAACATCCGCCGTCAGAGCCAGCACTTTGGAACCCGCTGCCCTGCAACTCTCGGCGACCTCCTCAAGCTTCTCCTGGCGCCGAGCAACCAGCACGAGTCTGGCTCCCATGGGTGCCAGAAACAGAGCCAGATCCTCCCCGATTCCTGACGAGGCGCCGGTGATGAGAACCACCTTGTCTTTGTAGAAAGAGTTCAAATCCATGGATGAAATCTCCTATTGTTCCCAGGAAGAGGGGGAGTCGCTCAGGTGGAATTCCAGAACTTCTTCCTCGAACCACTGGTTGTGATCCAGGGTGGGGGCGGTGAGAGGGACCCCGCCGAGGCTGGCCCCGGACAGGTACTTCATTCCGGCGCTACGACCCTCAGCTAGAATCTCCACATGCCGTCCCCCTTCCACCAGGCCGTCGGGGAAGATGGAGATGGAGTCGAACAGCGGGGTGGTCAGCGAGTAGGTGGGCTCCCCGGGGGCAAAGGGGTAGAGTCCCATGGCGCTGAACACGAACCAAGCCGAAGTGGCTCCCGCGTCGTCGTTGCCGGGAAGTCCTCCGGGAGTGGTTGTGTACTCGGTGTCCATGGTCTCCAGGACCCGCTCCTGGGTTTTTGCCGGTTTGCCCACGTAGTTGTAGAAGAAGGGGGCGTGGAAGTCCGGTTCGTTGGTGGGGTCGAAGTGCCCGGCATCAAAGAACTCGTCCAGTTTCTCTGCGAAGGCTTCTGCTCCCCCCATGGCTTCAACCAGACCCTGGGGGTCGTGAGGAACAAACCATGTGTAGATCCAACTGTCGGCTTCGCAGAATCCATCCTCAGCGGTGGGGTCGAAGGGGGTCAACCAGGCGCCACTGCGCTTCTTGCTGCGCATGAATCCCGTCTCTGAGTCCATGTGGTTCTTCCAGTTGTTGGCGCGCTTCATGTACCGAGTGGCGTCTGCCGCTTTGTCCATGGAGTCAGCAATTCTCCCCAGGCACCAGTCGTTGTAGGCGAACTCCAGGGTCATGGAGGTGGCCTGGGTTTCGTCGTCTTCCCAGGGCACGTATCCCTTCTGGATATAGGAGGGGAGGGTGCCGTAGTTGAAATACCCGAGAACCCCGGCGGGGATCCCCTCGATGTCATCTTCGTCCGCGTTCTTTTGCATCCCTTCGT
>CALFHQ010000946.1 GCA_937876385.1 uncultured Pseudomonadota bacterium | reverse complement strand
GGTTTTCGACACGTTCTACTGGTTTCGCTCGAGAGCTTCTCGAATCACTGTCTGCTCCAGGTCAAAGAGGGAAACTCCCCCTGGCGGCAGGTCCACGGAAGACTGAGATTGGTGGTGAGAACTTGATGCGTCCAGATGACCGATCTCCAACTCGTGGCCCTCGCTCAACAGGACCATTCGTTCGCAGGCGTTCCTCAATTCTCGAACATTCCCCGGCCATTGTTGCACTTTCAGGTAGGCCAGGACTTCCGAGGGAATGGTCAAATCCAAGTCTTGGGCGAATTCCCCAACGAAAATTCGAGTCAGGTGCTCGATGTCTTCGGGGCGGTTGCGAAGCGGAGGAATCACCAACTTGATGACGTTGAGACGATAGTATAGGTCTTCCCGAAATCGTCCGGAGCTGATTTCGGATTCCAGGTCTCTGTGCGTAGCGGCCAGGAATCTCACGTTCACCGGGACAGGCGAGTCGGCACCCACGGGGTCCACGTTGCCCTCCTGGAGGGTTCGAAGAAGTCTCGCTTGAATCTCCACGGGCAATTCGCCGATCTCGTCCAGGAAAACTGTGCCCCCGTCCGCTTGGCGAATTCTGCCCTTGCGACTTGTCTGGGCACCGCTGAAGGCTCCCCTCTCGTGGCCGAACAACTCGGATTCCACCAGATTCGGTGAGATGGCCGCGCAGTTCACCACTACGAAGGGACGATCCACCCGTTCGCTTCGAGCGTGTATCCGACGTGCGATGAGCTCCTTGCCCGTTCCGCTCTCGCCGGAAATGAGCACCGTAGCGTCGCTGTCTGCCACTCGGTCGGCGGTTTTCAGCAGGGCGTTCATGGATTCGCTCTGGTAGTGGATGGGGCGCTCGACCCCCGATGCCCGACCTCGCAGTCGGCGGTTTTCCTGCAGCAAACGCAGCGTCTCCAGGCACTTGCGCACCGTCATCACGAGGTGGTCGCCACCAAATGGCTTTGGAAGAAAGTCGCAAGCGCCCCTCTTCATCGCTTGAACTGCCAGTTGCACGTCGGGGAAGGCCGTGATCAGCACCACCGGAAGCCTTGGATTCTCCTTGTGAACCCAATCCAGAAGCTCGATTCCGCTCATTCCAGGCATGCGGACGTCGGTTATCAACAACGAGGGCATCTTCTTCTGTATGAGGGACTTTGCTGCGTCTCCACTGCCGGCCGTGACGACGGTGAACCCCTCTGCTTTCAAGGTATAGGCGGCTGTTTCACGAATGGTGGCGTCGTCGTCAACAAAAAGGACGAGGGGGGCTTCCGTCATGGTTCTCTCCTGGCTGAGCATGAAAGTTAGAGTAGCACACCCTCATGGCGAGAGAAGGAAAAAGCAGAGTTCAAGGGCAGCAGCAGTTGTCGTCTGAGCAGGCCAGATTCACTGTGATGGTGTAGTCACCCGAAGCAGCCGATTCGGCCACCAGCGATGTCCCATCCACGACGATGGTGACCCAGCCGTCTTCGCTGGCAGGATATCCGAACCCTTCCGGTTGTCCTCCTGGCGAATCGTTCTTGCACAGGATGGGGCCAGCCGCATCGGTGGAGTCGCAAGCGTCTCCTTTGTACAACTTCAACACCAGGTTGTATTTGGTCAACACCCCGGAATCGCTGGGATCCGCACTCACGGTCAGTTCGTCTCCCGCTTTGAGGTAGATTTTGTAGAACTGGTCAGGCCCGGCGTCGGGGCAGGCGCCCCAAAGGGCACTATCTCCCACGGCGTCGTTGTCTCCGGCGCCTTCTGTGTTGCCTGCGTAAGTGAACTGTTCGAAAGCGTCCAGGCGTCCAATGACTTTCGCCATTGAGCAAACAGCCCCCGGGGATGTGTTGTTTGGGCCAAAGCAACCTTCAGAGCCGGTGCACGGCTTCAATACGCAGTGGTTTTCTATGCACACAAAGGCGGTCCCGCAGTCGTTGTCCTGGATACACCCCACGCACGTTCCCATGACACAGTGGGGCTTGCCCTGGCTGCACTCGACACAGGCGTCCCCGCAGTGCTGCGGATCCGAGTCGCCACACGGCAAGCACCCTTGGCCGTCGCAGTAGTTGCCGTCCCCACAACTGAACATGTTGCACATGCATGCGCCGTCCTTGCACACGGGGTGTGCACCCGAGCACTGGATGCACTCGGGGCCACAATATCCCAATTCCTCACATGGGGAGCAGGTGCCTTCCTTGCAAAGTTCAAACTCGCCGCAGAGATTCTTGGAGTCACATTCAGCACAGCCCCCAACTTCGGTGCTGCAGAACCCACCGATCACATCGCAGTTGTCGCAGTTACTCCCGCACTTTGTTTGGAGGACGCACTCGGCGCAGTGCCCTTCGTTGCAGAATTGGCCAGCGGGGCAGCTCTGCTCGTTGCACTGGCAGACGCCCTCGATGCACTCCGGTTGGGTTCCAGAGCATTCGCCGCAGGGAGTAACAAGGTCTGGTTGGACTGCATCAGCGCCGTCGGGTGGATTTGAATTGTCGGTGACCAGGTCGGAGGGGAATGACGTGTCGCTGTCTTGCTTTGCGTCCTTTGGATTGTCTGGAGCGTCCGTCTTGGCCGCTCCATCGGGCCACCAGAGTGCGTCAGCTTCCGGGCTTTGGACTTCCAGTGTACAGGACAGGAGAAACGCCGACACAACCCACGCACAAGCTGCCAATCCACGACTCAAAACACCACCTCCTTCTTCTGGGTCTACTCTCGACAGTTTATGCATGACCGGGGCTTAGAGCAAATCGAAATGACTTATTGAAGTGTTGGCGCTCAACCCAGTGTATATCAGGGGCAGCAGCAGTTGGCGGTGGAACAGGTGAGTCCAAACGACACGGTATAGGTGCCCCAGTCCGCGTCCTCGGTGAAGGAGCGCCGTCCGTCCACGACAACCGTGAACCACCCGTCATGGTCGGCCGTGTAGACAAAGGATTCAAATTCGGCATCGTCAC
>CALFHQ010000945.1 GCA_937876385.1 uncultured Pseudomonadota bacterium | reverse complement strand
TGCTGTTGCAGGAGGGTTCCCCGCCGTTCTGGTTGAACAGATAGACGTTGATGGTATCGAAGATGGCAGCGCCTTCGTGCTTGAGCTTCACGGTGAGGGGTTCCACGGCCTTTGGCATGATGCGGATGTTGAAGAACAGGGGTTTGACGGTGTACATCTGGGATACGGCGGTGGCCTTGAGGACGAAATCTCCCAGGAGGTCGTGGGTTGTTACGTTGACCGAGGCCACGCCTTCGAAGTTGGTTCCGGAGCTCAACGTATCGATTTCGGCGATGGGTTGTTCGGTGTCGGGGTCTTTGGCGTCCATGAGGACCCACTCGATTTCCCGGCTTGGGGTCGGGTGTCCGTCTTCGAAGTAGACGACTTTGAAGGCTCGGACCTGATTATAGCTCATCTCGAAGTAGCAGTTGTCGATTTTCTGGTCAACGTCGGGGTTGCCGCTGCCTGCATACCCCTGGCACTTCTTGTTGTCGTCGCCGTAGGGCTCGAAATACTCGAGGACCACTTCGTCGGCGTACTGAATGTCTTCAAAGCCCTGATCTTGAGGTACGAGATCTTTGTCACCGCCGTTTCCGGTGTCGAGATCCTGCAGGAGGTGAATATCTTCTTCTCCGATTGGAATGTCCTGTTCCCAGTCCACTGTCACGGTGTCGGAACTGCATCCCATGAGGAAGAGAAGTGCCACAGTAGGAAAGAGCCATCGGTTGAGCATAGGAACCCCCGAGAAACTGTTTGAGGAAGTGTACCATTCTTCCTATCCTAAGACAAGGTCCACGCCGAGAGAGGAGGGAATATGAGGCGCCTATTCTTCGCCATTTCGTTGCCTGAAGATGTGCAAGAGTCCGTGGGAGAGATCCAGCGGAGGGTACGCAGGGGAATTTCCGGGATGAAGTGGGTAGACCCGGAGCGCATGCACGTGACCATGAAGTTCCTTGGAAATACCCCGGAGGCCTTGGTGGATGATGTTGTGGCCCGAGGGGGATGTCTGGCTGAGACATGTGCCCCGATGGAGTTGTCATTGGCGGGTTTGGGTGCCTTTCCCGGACTGGTCAAACCAAGAGTGTTGTGGGTGGGTTTGGGTGGAGATGTGGAAAATCTGGTGGCCTTAGGTGAGAAGCTGGACCGGGCGATGGTGGACTTGCATTTCGAAGCAGAGCGCCGCCCCTTCTCAGCGCATGTGACGTTGGCTCGAAGCAAGCCCAGATATCGCCCCGATTCCGTCGAGGGATTGATATCGAAACACTCCGGGCTTCTGGTGGCCTCTTTTCGAGCCACCCACCTGGACCTGTACGAGAGCCATCTGTCAAGGACCGGACCTACTTACGTCCGGCTGGCGACCCTACCCTTGGCGGGTCATTCCTGAGCTTGCTTCAACTGCTCGACGAGTGCATCGCTGACGACCACGAAGCGGTTGCACTGGGGGCACGTTTCGAGGGTGTTTTGTCGAAGCAATGTGATGAACACCTGGGGGCGTAGCGTGACATGGCAGCCACCGCAGCCAGCGTCGGCGCCGGCGTATACGATGGC
>CALFHQ010000944.1 GCA_937876385.1 uncultured Pseudomonadota bacterium | reverse complement strand
GAACGGATACGATACCCCCCTCGACGTCCTCAAAGCGATGTTGCTCGACTACTCGACTAGACATTCAAAGTTCAGGGGCAGGCCATTCGCCACGCCGTGAGGTCCCAATCCTTGATGAGGGTAGAGAACCCATCCCGCTGGGGGTCGGAGCAAACCTGCGAGAGAGCGGTTTCTCCGGTCTTCTGGTCGTCCACGTACTCGGTGTGGAATACAGCCTTGCCGGCGTCAATGAAGGGACGCAGGGAGGCGCAATCGTCGTAGGCAACACACTCTTCATTGAGGGCCCAGTCGAACCACGGAAGTAGCTCCAGAACCTGCCCCAGGTCGTTCTTCAATCCCACGGAGAGTCCTCGCTTGTGTGCTTCGTCTGCAAGCCACCGGTTGAAGGCGAGCTGGTCCGCGCCAGTCAAGTCGAAGCCGCTGTCGTTGTCAAAGGCGTCGACATTGTCCGGTTCCACCCCATCGCAGCCGAGGGCGACAGCCTTGTCAAGCCGTGCAGAGAGAATCGGACGAAGCGACTGCGCTCGGACATCCAGCCACTTCTCTCCCTCCCATTCGGGGAGCCCCTTGCCGATGATTTCGGCCGGGAAGGACGATTGGTCCGGTCGCCAGTCCTCGTGAGTACCGGCGGAGAAATAGCAGATAACGATTCGACCATCGGCATGCAGGCTGTTGACAACCTCCTGGGTTGCCTCGAACAGGTCGATGTCGTACATGGCCACATCGAGGGAGGTATCCACCACACCAGAGAGTTGCCACTGCCACGTGGTTCCAGGTTTCGGACGCCACACAGAGTCGGGAATGGCTACATCGGGAGCCAAATCGGTGAGAGCTCCGGTTGCATCGGCCATATCTTCATCGCCCCCGCCTGAAGAGGAACAACCGCCCACGAGCACGGCGACCGCCAGGACACTCAGCCCCAATTTCCATGAACCGAACATGCGCTCCACCTCTCGAAGATCAAACAATCACTTCCCG
The DNA here is from genome assembly GCA_937876385.1 of uncultured Pseudomonadota bacterium. GTDB lineage: Bacteria > Myxococcota_A > UBA9042 > CAIXZC01 > CAIXZC01 > CALFHQ01. The sequence goes on along the minus strand of CALFHQ010000944.1, from coordinate 3,783 downwards.
CAACCCAGTCCAATATCAGCGACGTCCACATCGATCACGAGCATCACCGGGCTGCTGCCATCTGAGTTCATCACCTTGAGTTCGTGCCCACCGTCAGAACCGGGCCTCTGCAACCACAAAGAGACGATGCGCCCGTCGGGCAAAACGCACGGCGCATTGTCGTTGTTGTACTCGTCGTTGACCACGGCGAGGGCTGCCCCGGTAGCACCCACTCTCCAAATTTGCTCTCCGTTCCAATCTGCCTCGAAGACAACGCTCGAATCGGGTGCAAAGTCTCCCGAGCGGGCAAAATGCTCCTCGGTTGCCCCAGGGCCGTCGGTGGGAGCCACGAGTCTTGCATACTGAGTTCCGTCGCTGTTCACGACGCAAATCCCGGTTCCCCCCTGAGAATAGGGGGTCGGTCCGCAAGAAAAGACGACACGCTCTCCATCATCGGTGACAGCAGGATAGTTGTTGTACAGGTAAGGGGAGTCCTCGGACAGCACCGTGGGTTCCCCCCACCCCTCGCCGTTGCGTTCCACCCGGTAAAGATCCTCTCGAGATCCATCGTTCATGGAGAACACCACAAAGGCGCCACTGGAGGCGATGGCCGCAAAATCGGAGTGTTGAATTCCTGCACCGGGGGATTCCACAACCACGGGAAGGGACAAGTCGGCATGCATCGCCACCAGACATGCCCATCCTTCGCAACCAAAGCGCTCGGTGCTGAGAAGCAACCACTCTCCATCGGGGGACAGGTTGACCCAGTCGTCGGCACCCGGAGAGATTTCGTCCAATTCCTTAGACAAGTCCCTGGGTACAGCCCCCTCCATCGCCTCAACGAGATAGATGTGGCCGTCATCAGTGAGGGTATAGGTGATGTGCCCACCCCCTTCCTGCGTTGCCCCCTGGTCTTCAACCGAATCTTCCGCCGCAATGCCCTCGGTGTTGTCCTGGGCCGGAGACGAATCGCCCCCTCCACATCCCGAAGCAGCCACCAACAAGAAAAGACCAAGGTTCCAGACACCCTTCATATATGTTTGCATCGATTGGACTCCTCGTATGGTCAAAGGGGACACCAGTGGAATCAAAGCTCTATGGCAGCATCCCAGATCCCGGCGATGATGTCGTAGCCACTGCCGTTGGGGTGGTTTCCGTCCTCATCCAACTTCGCAGCATCCTGAAACAGCGTCGTGGAGTAGAAATCCACCGTTTCAGCACCATACTTCGCTGCCAGCTCCGCAATGACTTCGTTGTAACGAACCACTTGGGCGGACATCAGCGCCTTGTCCGACCCCCCAATCTCCGAGAATGAGTCGGCATACTTTGGATCCGTCATGACAGGACGCAAAGACTGGTCGTCGAGGAGGGCAATTCGAACGACCGCACCGGTGGGAGCAAGGGTCTTCAGGGTCTTGTCGATGTTCTCTCGAAATTGGGTCAGGTCTTCGGACTCGCAATCCGCGTTGTCCGGAGCGTGACACCAACTGTACAGACCAAACAGGTCATTGCTGCCAATCCACACACACGCTACCGCGGTTTGCCCCGAAGCTACGGCACTTTGAATCAGCGGCAAGGCCAAATCGAGTTGACTGGACGGGTTATCGTCCCACTCAGAACCGTTAACCATCTCCGCCGAGGTCCATCCGCTGCGGCCCAAGTTGGCCAACTGGACGACAAGGCCTCGCCCCTCCAGCAGCCCCTGCAAGCGACCGGGATATCCCACGGGGACACCGCCGTCGGTCCACTCGCTGTCCCCCACTCCTTCGGTGAGGCTGTCCCCGAGGGTGAGCAGAAGCACTCCGCTGCCCGTTGGGACGTGATCAACCCCAGCGATATCAACTCCGGCACTCTGATCCGCCACCACATCGGCAACACTCTGGGAGTCCGCCGGCGATTCCTCGCCGCCGGAGGAACCACAACCTCCCCACACCAGCGCGACGAACAGGAATCCCACCAGCCCAATAGCGTTCCTCATGGAAACCTCCAAACCGGTCCAAAAATGAGTATCAACTGAGTCCGTGTGAGTCTACGGCTCTCGTCGCAATCGCGTCAAGTGCAAGTGACCGACCATGTGGCGCACCATCCACAACCAGTTGAGCCGTCACTTTCGAGGGTGGTTGTTGAGGCGATGTCGAACAATCTCTCCCTCAAGGAGGTAGATGACGTCTTCAGCGATGTTGGTGGCGTGGTCCGCAATCCGCTCGATGAAGCGGGAGACGCTGAGGTACCGAGTGAGAGGGAGGGCCGAACCGGGGTCGTCTCGAATGGCGTTTTCGAGGTGGTTGAAATTCGCCCGGTGCAGAGCATCCACCTCTTCGTCGGTTCGATAGACATCGTGTGCCTTGCGCACATCCATTTCCGTGAGCGAATCCAGGGCCCCTCGAAGCATGTGCAGCGCGATGTCCGCCATGGAGTCGAGTTCCAACGGAGCCAACTTGGGCATTGGCTCGTCCTTCTCGGCGAAGATGGCCCGTTCCGAAATGTTCACGGCCAGGTCCCCGATGCGCTCCAAATCGTTGGTGATTTTCAGGACGGCCACGATGGTTCTCAAGTCAATAGCAACCGGTTGGTACAAAGCCAACACCTTGAGGCATTCTTCCTCCAGGTCCACTTCCCCCTGGTCAATCAACTCATCTCGCTCTATGACCTCTCTGGCCAACCCAACGTCCCTCTCCTTGACGGCTTTCAGAGCCGCCCGCACGTTCTCCTCCACGCTCCCACCCAGCTCCAGGCACATGGCCATCAATTTGCCGATCTGGCGTTCCAGCAGCTTTGTCATTCCCTTCCTCCTATCCGAAGCGCCCGGTGATGTAGTCCTCGGTCTGCTTCTTCGCCGGTTTGGTGAACAATTGAGACGTTACTCCATACTCCACGATGTTCCCCTCAAAGAAGAACGCGGTGAAGTCAGACACTCGAGCCGCCTGCTGCATGTTGTGAGTTACAATGGCGATGGTGTAGCGCCCCTTGAAGGCTGAAATCAGCTCCTCAATTTTGGCCGTAGCCACGGGGTCGATGGCCGACGTGGGCTCGTCCATGAGGAGAATCTCCGGCTCCACAGCGATGGCTCGGGCAATGCACAAACGTTGCTGCTGTCCCCCCGAGAGAGCCGTTCCGGGCTGTGAGAGTTTGTCCTTCACTTCGTCCCACAGTGCGGCATCCTTCAACGCCTGTTCCACCCGCTCTGCAAGCTCCCTCCGAGACAGTATGTAGTGAAGCCGAAGTCCGTACGCCACGTTGTCAAAGACCGTCATGGGAAAGGGGGTCGGCTTCTGAAAAATCATCCCCACCTTCCGTCTCAGCTCGATGAGATCCACCGACGGAGATAGCAGATTCTCCCCATCCAGAAGAACCTCCCCTTCCGCCCGCTGCTCTCGATAGAGTTCGAAGATCCGGTTGTAGACTCGAATATGGGTGGATTTTCCACACCCCGACGGACCGATAATGGCGGTCACTCGTCCTTCCATGATGTCCAGGTCGTTGCCATACAGCGCCTGGTGTTCGCCGTAGAAGAACTTGAGGCCTCGAACCGAAATCTTGCTTCTGTTCATCATCATTTCTTCTCCCGCAAGAGCAGTCTGGAGCCCAGAGTCAGCAGCAACACTGCTGCCGTAATCACCAGGGAGGCTCCCCAGGCTATGCTCTGCCAATCGCTGTATGGACTCATCGCATAGTTGAAAATCGTCACGGTGAGATTCGAGGTGGCGTGGGACAAGTCCTCCGGCCAATGGGGGCTGTTCAGGGCTGTAAAGAGCAGCGGGGCCGTCTCTCCGCTGACTCGAGCCACCGCCAGAAGTCCCCCGG
>CALFHQ010000943.1 GCA_937876385.1 uncultured Pseudomonadota bacterium | reverse complement strand
CCGGGGGCGAAGACATTTTCAATGAGGTACTCGCCGAACTCTTTGTGTCCGTGGAAGTTCAGGGTTGACGTGGGTCCTTTGTGATCGCCGATTTCGGCCAGTTTCTGGCGCAGTTGGGCAGCGTACAGTTCGCCCAGCATGTAGTTATGGTAGTAGACCGGTGCGATGGTGAAGTGAGGTTTCGCTGCCCAATCGGCCTTGTTTCGCCCTTCGGGTCGTTTCAGCAACTGGTAGCGCTCGACGATGTCCCACCACAAGGCGTTCAAGTCTTGTCCGGGGTTCTCGTAGAGGGCTTTTTCGAAGTTGAACATCACGAGGGTCCAGCGTGCAAAGACAAGCTGCTCCCGGCGTCGCTGTTCGAGAATCTCGCCTTCCATTTCTTTGACTTTGGCGGGGTCGGCATTGGCGTACTGGACCAGCCAGGTTGGGTTCTTCGCCAGGGCTCCAAAGAGCATTGCCACGGCTTCGGTGGTGAAGATGTGAGCCGCTTCTCGAAGGTTGAAGGGCAGGGTGCGGTCGATGAACTTGTAATAGACTGCGTGCCCGGACTCGTGAAGCATCGTGTCCATCCAATCCTGGGTGGGCTTGATGTTCAGCAGCATTCGGACGTCCCCTTTTCGGTCCATGCTGATGCAGAAGGCGTGCTGGTCCTTTCCATCCCGCTCAAAAAAGTCGCTGTTCTTGATGATATCGTCGCAGGGAAGGCCGATGTCATCATAGAACTTGGCACCCAGGGTCACGATGTCCTCTTTGGTCATGTGCTCATAGAAGACGTCGAGGTTCAGGGTATTGGAGGGGGGGGGAGACTGGAAGAAGGGGTTATCATAGTGCCACGGCATGATGTCGTCACGCTTGATTCCAAAGCGGTCCGCCCGTTCCTGATCCATCTCGGCTTTCATCTTTCTAAAGGGTGCGTCAGTGGCCTTCTCCAATTCGGCGAAGATGCGCACCAGTGTGTCGGGGTCGTGCTCCTGGAGTCTCACCTGCATGTCCCAGAAGTTGGCAAATCCCAACTCTTGGGCCGCATCGTTTCGAATGTAGGCCAG
>CALFHQ010000942.1 GCA_937876385.1 uncultured Pseudomonadota bacterium | reverse complement strand
CTGGTCGCCGGATGGAAGCAGTATTGCCGCCACGCTGCTTCTGCCGGACTCACACCGATCTCAACGACTGGTTTGGAGCGGTCCAGCGCTGGCCATCGACCGATCATCTTATAGAACGTTCCGTCTAGTTTGTACGAGAGCACAAGTCTTGAGCCATACACCTCCACGCCACTGATGGTCCGCTGGACCAGAACCTTGTAAGCCTTGGGCGCAGTGACCACGTTGGAACCATCCCGGTTGCCAATCTGAGACATGAGACGGCGGACCAGCATCTCCCCGATCTCATCAGTGGACACTCCTACAGCTGAAAGAGAGTTCAACGCCATTTGCTCGACATCCGCCTTGCTCGCATGCGTAGTCGGAGACGAGAGGCTAACGTTCTTGCTCATCAACCACACCTTGCCGGTCTTTCGGTCAAGCGAGAACTCGAAGTTGCTCGATTCGGCCTTGAGTATGCCATCCTTCTCCCCGATACTCTCGAACGACTCTCCGCAGAACGACTCCGCCACAAGCTCTGCTGAGGCGATGGAGGCAAACTCTCCCTGCGTAGGTGAATTGACGATCACCGATGCAGTGATTCCACTGGGGGCCAGCGAAAAGTCATTGCTGCCACCGGGGGCAAACTCTTCAGCAGCCGAATCCTCACCTTCCGGTGAGCCGCTCAAAGCGAGCAAGGCTGTCTCACTACCCTCCAATGCTGCCGTCAACGCTGCTTCTGAGTTGCTCTCACCCTCATTAGCCGTAGGTGCGCACGCTACCAACGGAAAGCTCATGAATATCCCAACTATGCTCCCAATAACAAAGACCCTTCTCATCTTCTGTTCTTTCATCATTTAGCTTCTCCTTTTCTACTACAATGGGTCGCCCAGGTGGGGATGGCAATCCTCAACATAGTAGTACCCACTGTGGCTGTGATCTCCAGGGTCCGCTCGGTCTTCGAATCCCCCATAAAGTAAGATATCCTCACACTGCTGCGCTGTGTCGCAAGACAATGCAACCACAGCGCAGTCATCATTACCCCAACCACTCCAGATGTGGTTTGTGTAGTCTATCCAGTTGTCCCCGATGCCATTGTAGCGGCTAGCATCGACAGCATCGACGATGTCATTCGAGTGGGTACTACTATCGTGTACTCCACCATGATATCCTAGGATGACTGTCATGTTTCCCGCCGTTTGCATCACATTGGAGATGGCTCCAGTCCACCACACGCAATCCTGCAGAAAGTGACACGAATCCGCCATTAGAATATCCATATCCCCGTTTGCGCCGCCGCTACCCAATTCTAGGTCGTGGAGGCCGTATCGGCCTTCCGCTAGGACTTGACAACTCCCGCCGGAGGTCTTCATTCCCGGAAGAATGCTTGAGAAGTGAAGCGGGATTTCGTCGACACATGTGGCGCTCCCATGCGTGCACCAGAACCCTACATCGGCATGGTCAAGCCCGAGATTCGAATCGTCATCATATCCCCAGGTATGGCAGTCGTCATCCACAAACTGACCTGAATGCGGGGTGTAGTCATAGTCAGTGTAGCTCCAGGACCAGTCTACGTCGAAGATCTCGAATACCCCATCAAGGGTATCCCAGCAGTAGATGGTCCGCGTCTCCGAGCACTCATATGGGTACTCGCTCGGATCCCCGTACCCTTCTACTGCGAGTGCATAGAACTCGTTGGCAGCCTTGACTACGGGTGAGAAGGAAAGAATGGACAGGATCAGCAACGTCAGCGTTGCCAATCCGACCCGGACCTGAAGCTTCTTAATGAGTAATGTAGACAGCATTCAACGTCCTCCATTGATTACAAGGCAGTGAAACAGCCGATTCTAGGCGGTGTCGCCACAGGGCGGCTGTTGGAGGTGGAATCGTGCTGAAGAAGAATGGGAGATTAAGCAACAAGGAACGTGACAAAAAAAAGCTGCTTGTCAGCCAATGACGGCAGATACTCATGTAAAGTCCCAGCTGGGTAGTTGTCTGCCACCGTCTTTGCCGATTCCAAATGCCGGAAGAGTGCCAATTGCTTGTGCAGAAGAGTCCCTCATCGGCATCGCAGAAGACTGCCCTAATTGCCGTTGTCATACGTTTGTCCCCTAACCATGGCCCGATTATACCGGACACGGAGTCCGGCATCAACGGTCCTGTTGAGGGGGGAAGATGGAAAGAGAAAGGAAGGGCAGTCGAGGGCACTACACTGACCGGTTTGTGGCAGTTGTGCTGGAGGAGGCAGACCGCTCTGGGGTGAGGAAGGCAGTGGAGCGGTACGGGGTGCCGGGCAGCACGGTGCAGTACTGGCGTGTGCACTCGGCCGCCGAGAAGCGGGCGGCGGTGGCCGACGTGGCGAGACTGGGGACCGCGGCGGCGGCCCGACAAAACGGCGTCTGTGACCAGACCATCCGCAACTGGCGCAAGGAGCTTGAGGGGGCCGTGACGGGGTGTGCGCCCGGCGATGAAGCGCCCTGCGTCGGCCGAACCACCGCGGCCGTTCGGCGAGCACGCCCGGCACCACCTGCGGCAGTAGAGGCCGGTGCTTCGGCTCGGCAGGTGGGGAAGCGGTACACCCCTTCGCAAAAGGCGGCGGCGGTTGCCATGGCTGTAAGCGATGGGGTGTCGGCCGCGGCCCGTACGGCAGGCGCGACGCCGCAGAGCATCTACCGGTGGCTGGAGGCGACCCGGCGGACGGCAGGGGAGCCGATGGAGCGGACCTGGGAGCAGACGGAAGTCGAGAAGCAGCGGGACCTGGAGATCCTGCACGAGTGGCACAAGCAGCCCGGCCTGGGGCCGAGCCAGATCCGCAACCAGCTCCGCCGCCGCGGCATCCACTCGTCGACGCTGACGGTACGCCGGGTGATGGTCGACGCCGGCTACCGCCCGCCGAAGGTCAAGAGCCAGGCCCAGGCCCGCGTCCATGTAAAAGCGCCCCTTTTTTTCGGGAAACAACCTAAATAGAATAGATAGCCCTTTATCCGGTCGTGCGTGATGAATGTGAGATTGGCAGGGATATGGTGGCGCATGCCGGATAAGAGGTGTTGAACTGAGCCGCCGGGTCCGAGGGCGTTGCCGCATGGTTAAGCGGTTTGGACTACTTCATATATGCAGTCACCGCCGTTTCCCGTCGGGAGCGCTAGTGGAAGGGGGCTGTTCGTGGGGAATGTGACAGTGGCGCTGGTGTCGTTTTTCGCAACAGTCTGGAGAGCGTAAGTACCCCTACGAGCAAGTTGGCACCGGACCTACTTCATGCATGGAGTCATCGCTGTCTGTCGCTGGTGGCCCTGCAAAGGGGGCGGGCCGCTGCTGGGATTGCGATTGCGGGATGGCCGTCTTGACATACGTTTTCGGGCTGGCTACAATCCGAGAAAAACAGGGAAGACGCTGATTCGTTTTGCCCTGGATCTCGAAAGAAGGGAGGGGTGTGATGAAGTTTGTCCTGTGCGGAGGAAGCTCTGGTCCAAATGGTATGTGGACTGGTACTGCTGTATTCTTGAAGGCTTTTGGTACTGGCAGTATTGCGTTCATTGTCTTTGCTGTAATGACCGTTTGCGATGCATACGGCTCGGAACCCGGAGGATTTGAACCCGGATCATTGGGCACCGTTTCAACGTTCTTGCAGACAACCGTGGCTCCGGCTGGGGATAGCTGCGTGGAGATCGAAATCCAGTTGGACACCGAGCCGTACGCGAATGGCTGCAAGGCTCTGCAGATCGAAATTGAGGAGGTACTGACCCTTGGCGGCATGCCTGTAGCCGCAGACGTTGAGTTTGACTCGAATGGCCCCTTTGCTGCTTTCGACTCGAATGCAATCGCCGAAAACACGGTATACATCTGCGATGTGGATGAGGGGCAATCGTTGGTTCGCTTCGTCGTATCGTGCATGTCCCCGAACGACGGGCTCATGCGTTCGATTCGTTCGTTCTCCCGGATACTAGTCGTAGAGAAGGGCGGTTGGCCGGAACTTCTGACGATACCGGAATCGGAATGGTCGGATCCGCTGACGTCGTCGCCGTTTGAGGAGATGCCGGTGTACCAGACTGGCCCAACGGATTTCTCGGGCATGGAGCTTGCGTTTCAGTCGTTGACGTCTTCCGCCACAAATGGGAGCATGGCGATGGACTCGGACCCGCTCCTTGTCTTCGTGGGAAACTGGAAGTATGTGGAACGTCGACTGCAATGTGAACCACCAGGTGGGTCCACCGGGGCACGCTTTCCTTGCAGCGAACAGAACAACCTGCGTGCAATCAAAGGGGCGCAGGTCGAAATCTGGCGCTATCGAAATGGGATACTCACCAAGCTTTTCACTGGATGGACTTCACCTACACTCTTGAGTGGAGGCTATCTGTTCGGAGTCTACGCGGACTACCAACCGGGGGACTTGTTCTGGTCGGTGCTCACCCTCAAGCGCTCCGAGCCAGGGGGGGCGGAAGGAGATTTCTACTGGGGTGTAGCAGAAAACAATAGCTTCGGTTGGGCTCCATCTCTCCTGGTCGGGGGCGTGGACTATGGCGGGTACATCATGGCCGACTTTGGTTCCACGACTGTGAACTATGATCTGGTAAACATATATGCTTCTATCGCCGAGGCATGGGATCTCTGGTCCGACAGCAGCGTGTATGAGGATTTTCTCTCGTGGTCTCCCCTCTTCATAAATCACTACGAAGAGGAGTACGTCTGGGAATGCCCGAATGGAGCAGGTGTCTCTGCCCATCCAATCATTCAAATTTGCTCGTACGATGGCTACGAGTCCTGGCGGATGCCTTTTCTCCATGTCCATGAGTTTGGACACGACATCAACCAGTCAGCATTCTTCCCTCAGCTTCTGCAAGCCTATTACAACTACCCCTACCAAACTACTGGTGGCAGCCACACCTGGAGTACTGTGGAGTGGGAAGAGACGGCCTTCATCGAGGGCTGGGCCAATTTCGTAGCGTCGTCTGTGATGTATGAGCCTGGGGCATCCGCACCGCTCTACCTCGTGGGTAGTGCTGGAGAATTCTCCATGTCGGATCCTCCTGGGAGGTATGGGCCAGACTGTGAGTACTGCTCAGGACAGCCGAATCGCTGCGAAGCCAACGTAGCCCGGTTCTTCTGGGACCTCTTTGACACGATCAACGACGATTACTATGGTGATTACTTTTCGTTGGAGCCAGTTGAACTCGTCGATGCTCTTGCCGAATTCCCCGACTGCACGACGAACCGTTGCGCTGGGGAAGCCAATGGTTCTCTCATCGCAGATGACGGCCCCAACATTTTTGACCTGGACTTCTGGTTGACTCAGCTAGGTTATAATGGGGGATACATTGACGGGATCATAGATTCGAACTGCCTCGAAGATTCGGCGACAGACTGAGGGAATGCATGTTGTGGAGAATCGCTCTGGAGCAAGGGACTGGTTTCTGGATTGCATTGCTAGCCATGTGTAACTTTGTGGCGTGTAGCAGTGGGCGGTCTCCCACGGAAGATGTCCCTTTGGAACCGGTGGAAGTCATCGAGGACAATGCTAGGACGGCAGATTCAGATCGTCAGGCCGATGTGGACGCTGTCAGCGATGTCGGCAGTGCCGACGAAGGAGCTTCTGATGTTCACCCTGTGGATACCTCCGACGTGAACGCGGCGTGGCAGAAGTTCGGGGAGGGACATATGCTGCTTGCTGTCAACAGCAACTCTGTAAACCATATCCAGGGGACTACGGTACAACCAGAGGAGTGGGCCTCAGAGCTCGAAGTTGTTTTGCATACAGCCGAGGCTTCGCCGGAGGTCTTGTTCGATGTGTCGGTCTACGAGGGCCCTGAATACGGAATTTCTCATCCATTCACGCATGTCGTTGCGGTCGCACTTGACGATGAGGAGGACGTTGAAATCTGCATCTCGTTGTACGCACCGGGGGAACAACTTCGAATCACCGTATGCAGAGAAACCACCATTCGACCAGGTAC
>CALFHQ010000941.1 GCA_937876385.1 uncultured Pseudomonadota bacterium | reverse complement strand
AGGATACAACGAACCAAGGCCCACGAGAACCAGGCAGTCTTCCTTCCAAGCACACCCCTCGCACCGTCATGGATCTTGTCTTCCAGCAACACGCTCTCCCCCTTTTAGCAACCCGTTGGCGATATGATGAAGCAAACTGTACACGTCATTGAGCGTGTCAACAACGAATTCTAAGGGTTCACTGTCAGGGGCGTGAGTTTGGCAGCAAAGTTCAATCAGGCGATTTGCCGGTGCATGGAAGGGTAGCAGGGCAAGCCCAACGCTACTGTGCGAACGAAACCTGAGGTTGAAAGTCGTCAGAAACAGGAGGCCGAAGACTGTAGCATAGGTACTCTGTCTCGGAAAAACGTGCGACATTGGGGGTCAAAAGCAAATGGTTTGGGAATCGGAGAAACCGTTTGACTTAGCTGCACCTCTAGGGTGAGAATCTGTTTGATTCTGAAAATAGTTGTTCCCATTGCGAGCCAATTGGATAAGTCCAAGTGGTCGGTAGTTCCAAGGATGTAGAGTATGTTTTTGAAACGAGCCTTGCTTCTTGTTGTCGGCTTGTGTTGCCTGGGCCATGTTGCTGAAAGTCTTGCCGCTGAGGGTCACATCGTTTCGGTGCTCCTCGATGATTCCGGCTCAATGTCTGGACTCGATCTTGCGTTTGATGGAAACGATCCCAACGGATCTGCGGCGTTCGCTGTAATGCAACTGATTCGCTTCGTTCCCGCCAACACGCGTGTAATCGTGTATACATACGCTAGCCTGAAGCCAGAGGCGGGGTCGCCCCAGCCATTTTTTGACAGCGGCACTCTAACGACATCCAACCGAGACAGCGTCGTCAGACAGTTCCGAAAGGAAATCGATGGCGTAGACAGACACCTGTATAAATTTGGTTCGACCCCATGTCGCTTCGCATTGGAGAAGGCAAGCGAAGACCTGAATGGACGCATCAAGGATCCTCTGAGTGTGGCGTTCATCTACCTCACTGATGGTGTTTGCTCGCCCGGAGAGGAACCGAAAGCAGCGGAAGCCCAGAACGGATTGCCTAGAGATCGAGGGGGCAACATTGCCCGTTTCTATTTTATCCAATATCGCACGACGGAGGGGTCAAGGAGCCTGGGGGTGTGTCCACCCGGCGTGGATACGAAATCGTTGGCTGGCCTGACCCATGGAACCACTACTTGCACGGGCGCGAAGGGGACTACTGCCGAGGAGAACGTACTTGCGGCGATGGAAGTGTTCGGCGAAATCCTCGACCGCATCGACAACAACCGGTCCACGAAGACGATTCCACCAGACAATGGGTTGAATCTCAACCAGGCAATCGGGGTCCGCTTGCTCTTCGCCGGCAAATGCAGCAGCGACTCGGAGTGCAGAGTGTGCGGGGAATTGGCCGGGAAACTGAAGGACTCCGATAGCCAGGTTTGGAAGTGGTGGCAGATGACCCGTGGAGGCAACGGTGTAAGCCGTGTTGCGGGTGGGCCAATCTCGCAACGGTTCTGCTATGTATACTCCAATATTCGCGACGCATCTGTGGTACGCGCCGCACAGACCTTCATAACGGAACACACTTCAGCGGATTCCACGAGAACCAAGGCAGTCCTTCGTCCGGAGTACCGATTGGAACCCGAGATTAAGGTCTTTGAAGGAAAGTGCTCGGATCTCGGAAGTGGCACTCGCGAAGTCAAGGGCAAGGCAGCTCCGTCAGTGAAGGATGTCTGCATTCAGGGACGGATTGTGGCCAAGAAGGATACGCCAGAGCCAGCTCGCTGGGACACCCTCAATATCGCCTATTCACCCTCCAAAGAGGTCCGCGGGATTAACGACCGAGGACACTTGCCGAAGGGACTTGTGGGAACCATTGCGATCCCGGGTCTGGCCTCGACCAAAGTCGATGGAAACTTGGCGGACGCACCCGTGTGGTTGCTCGACGCCACACTCCCTGAATGTGACACACTGGACGGTTCGGGGTGCTCAATCGACGCATCTTTCTCGGTAGAGTTCGACAAGCAGATAGTGTCGAAAACGCCGTCAATTCGACTCTACCGCACCTGCCGGAACGTGGATGAGGACGAGGTGTGCGATGCCTTCGACTGCAACACGGTCGAGAAAAACACGGCCAACCAGGTCCTTCGAAAGACACTCGGTCACCGCAGCTATCAGGGTTCTCCCTGCACAGTCAAGGATCTACCTCCAGAAAACACCTGCCCTGAAGGCAAATGGCAGTGTGTGAACCCAGGTCCGAAAGGGAGATGGGAGTGCAACTTCCCTGCCGGCTTGTCCGACCTGGACAGAGACAACGAGTACGACTGCTACGACAAGGACATCGACGGAGACGACTGCCCCAACACCATGGACCCCACACCCCGAGATACAGCAATACCGACCGCCAAGGACGACTGCAAAGCGAAGCTACCATTCTGGGCGCTTGATTTTGCGAAGTCCCAATGCGGAGAGGATTCGACAGATGAGGTGTGTGTGATTGACCTGGGGACCATTTCTCCGTCGGGTCGTCTGTTCTCGCTGTATCTCGACGAGAAGAAGACCGCCCTTCGTGGCAAGAGTTCCAGCGGTGAAGACGTCGTCGTGTCGTTTCCCGTCAAGCTTGTATGGGAAGACGCCACCGAAGAGGAGAGGAATCACTTCAGTTTTCCAGATGCGTTGGAATCTTCCCTGCCTGTGCGGGAGACGACCTCGGACAAACCGAACCGTCTGGACGTCCGCATCGCACCGAAGGTCCATACGCAGGACCTCGCCAGCAAGAAGGAAACCTTTGGCTTCGACGTTACAGGCAAACTGAATCCCGGAGAGCTTTCTCCATCAGTACAAGAGCACAAGCTCGAGACACTGACGTTCCGGGTGCGGGGAAAATACGCCCGGGAGTTGGAGCTAAATGGGGGAGAAAAGGTCATTCGGGTTCCCCCCGACGAAGAGAACTCGACCCAGAATGCGTCCTTTACCATCACCAACGGTTTGGGAGAGAACGTGTCGCTGGTGATATCAGAACACCTCGAAATATTACAGCTTGTGGACAAGGGTGAGGGGCGTGCTCTGTCGGACCGCATTCGTGATTTCTCTTACTGGGAACCCGAAGATGAATCATCCAAACGCCCCCAGGTGCGGTGGACCGACTGCGAGGGAACGCTATACTCCATCGACGCTGAGATCCCGCTCCCCTACGAGGAGCCGGTGAAGTTCTGCGTTGACGTGGAGAATCTGGAACTCTGCAAGGGCCGTTTCTACTCGGTATTGGGCGGGCAGTTTTGCGCCAGTACGGCAGAACAATTTACCGTCCGACTCCTGGACGTCTATGTGGACCACGAGCCAGCCGAGATTAACAGCGGCTCCGTCTCCAGCGAGCGCAGTTCCGTCGTCAACTTGATGGTCGAACGTACCTTCCTGGCATGGCTGTTCAACGGCCTCTGGGGGGGGTGGTTCTGGATCGTCATCCTTGCGCTCATCTGGTTCATCACTTGTGCGGTCATTCGCAAAGTCTCATGCTTCTCTGAGCGTCAGGACATCACCTTCACCACGGTGGGATGCGCCTTCATCGACGCCAACGGGACGCCGCAACTCGGTCACAAGTGGAATGCCCCGGCTGAAATTCCCTTGCACCGGGAACGACACGGGGAAAACCGCGCACCGGCAGCGAACCACAAGCCTTCTGGCTGTATGCGGCGGGATGCGTGGTGGATCAGTGCAAACATACACACCCATTTGAACTTCTTCATGGGGGTGCGACCCAAAGGGGGCAAGGTGGGCATTTCCATGACCCATGTCCGCTATGGAAGCCAGGCAATCGCAGAGGCAGCGCTGTTCGGATTGGTTTTTGGTGCTGTACCACCGGCAGAGTTGAATCCCCGCACAGTGAGCGTGCCGGAATGTCGGATAGGGCCAAACGAATTCTACGTTTGGTTGCCCGAAGATAGAGGAGTTCAGCAGATAGACCAATACATCTTGTACATTGTCACAATAAGACACAACTGAGTGGAGGTCCGAACATGGGCGAGT
>CALFHQ010000940.1 GCA_937876385.1 uncultured Pseudomonadota bacterium | reverse complement strand
GTGAGCCTTCTTGAAGAAGCGGAAGTGGTTGGAAATGGCAAGGTCGTAGGAAGCGGGCCCCACGTACTTCGGGTCAAAGGGGTCGATTTCAATTTCCCCGGATTCCACGGCCTTGAGAATGGCTTCACCTGTCAAAATCATCTTGCTACCTCGCTGTTTCAATGGAGACAAGCCACCCTGCCTCCCCAATGCGGACCAACCGCTCGTTGGTTCGTTTGATTCCCACAATCCAAAGGACCCGGCCCCGGGTGTCCACCAGAATCGGAACCTCCCGTCGTCGCCCTTTGGGCACCTTCGCATCCACGAGAATGTCGGACACCAGGCGCGAACCCTCCATGCCAAAAGGGGTCACCCGCTCCGACGGCTCTGCCCCTCGAAGTTGCCAGGTTTCAGCCGAATCTTCCACGGACACCCAAGCTCGCTTCTCATCCAGCACCAGGTCATCCACCCTGTCAACAAAGTGCACCGTCAAAACCCACGCCCCGACCTGAAACCGTTCCTCGGTGGGAATCCGCCACCGAAGCGGCACGATTCCATCCTCGACTTGCGTGCTGCGCGTCAAAATGAGCCGGTTGTACTCTCTGGTGGCTTCCAAACCAAAGGGGAGGGAAATGGAAGCGCTCCCTTTTGTGGAATCCAGCAGCTCATCCAGCAGACGGAGGTGCTTCTCTTCGGGGGGATAAGGTGCCATGCGATGGAGGAGACGATGGAGAAGAAGCCTTCGCAGCGGTCCCTTCGACAGGCCATCCACCGACAAGTCGCACCGCTGTGACGTGCACTCCCCAGCCAATTCAAGCTGCGCATCAAGGAGTGTAGAAACGGCGTCTCGCTCCTCTCCGATGACTCGGCACGAGCGAGCCATCTTCAAGACGGCGTCACTCTCCAACTTGCCCAGGGACGGCATCACGGCGTGGCGAATTCGGTTGCGAAGGGGTCCATCCTCAGCGTTGGTTGGGTCTTCCACAAAGGACAACTCGTGTCTTGCGGCATAGGTCGTGATGGCCTCCCGGGAGACTTCGAGAAACGGACGCCAGATGGCACCATCTCGAACTCGCCGCATGCCACCCAGCCCTTGAATCCCAGTGCCTCTCAGAAGCGCCAGGATGGCCGTCTCCACCTGATCATCGGCGTTGTGAGCCAGCACCAACCCGGCAGCGCTCTCTTGGGCTACGAGCTGTTGTAGAGCCTCGTAGCGTTCAACACGGCATTGCATCTCGATGGAAGCGGTCTTCAGGCGAGCTCGTTCTTCGATTCCTGGGGCCAGGCCAAGCAACTTCCACGGAATGCCGTGGGAGCGACAAAACTCCCCAATCACGGCCTTCTCCTTTTCGAACGGTCGCAATCCGTGGTCCACTGTGGCAGCGATTAGGGACAAGTTGAGGTTGGATGCCAGGGTAGACATCACATGAAGAAGAACCACCGAATCGATTCCCCCGGAGACGGCGATGACCAGACGCTGCCCGGTGCCAAAGCCCGAGGTCGTCTGCCACAAGCGCTCCACCTGACGGGTGATATCACTCAATCATCTCACCTGCGTCAATGATGTTTCCAGAGTACATCTCTTCGGTGGCCTCTGGTGCCACAATGACGTTTGGTCCCAGGGTCACCGATGCTGGGACGATGGACTTCTTCCCCACCACCACCAACCCGGACATGAGATGTTCGGGGTACGCCTTGTTGGGATGGCCGTTGTCACGGGAGCCCACCACGGCGTCGCTTCCAATGTCCACGTGCTTGTCGATGATGCTTCTTATCACAGTCGCTCCAGACCGGATCTTGGAGCGGTGCATGACGATGGAATCCACCACCTGCGCCCCCGCTTCCACCAGAACCCCAGGAGAGAGAATGCTCCGTTCCACCCGCCCCTTGATGTGGCAACCCGGGGAAATCAGGGAATCCACAACCACCGCACCGGGATCGATACGGGCAGGGGGCATGGCTTGCACTGACTCGTAGGAGAGGTTGGTTCGCACCTTCCAATCCGCCAGTCGAATTCCGGAGTCGGGTCGAAGGACGTCCAGGTTTGTCTCGAAGTAGGAATCGATGGTCCCCACATCTCGCCAGTACCCGTCAAATTCATAGGCCTGCATGTTGCGACCCTTCTCCACCATTCGAGGAATGACGTTGGCTCCAAAATCGGTTTCACTGCGGGGCAGCGCTTCCAACTCTTCAAAGAGGGCCTCGGTTTGGAAAATGTAGATCCCCATGCTGGCCAGGTTGCTGGAGGGATTCTCCGGCTTCTCCTGAAAACCGGTGATCTGCCCTTTGCCGTCGGTGACGATGATTCCGAACCGAGAGGCCTCTTCGATGGGTACGGGCATGGTGGCGATGGTGACGTCTGCGTTGGTTTTCTCGTGGTGATTGAGAAAAGCCCGATAGTCCATGCGGTAGATGTGGTCCCCGGAAAGAACGACGATGCGATCCGCCTTGTACCGCCAGATGAAGTCGAGGTTCTGATACACCGCATCCGCCGTCCCTCGATACCAATCCAGGTCGTCCACCCCTTGATAGGGAGGAAGGATCTTCAAGAATCCGTCCCGCCCGGAGAAGTTCCAATGCTGCCCATCTTCCACGTGATTCATGAGAGAAGAGGGGTGGTATTGGGTGAGGACCCCCCCTTGATGCAGCTTGGCGTGCATGCAGTTGGACAAAGCAAAATCGATGATTCGATACATTCCAGCGAATGGAACCGCAGGCTTGGCCCTATGCGCTGCCAGAATGTTGAGCCGGCTTCCGCGTCCGCCGGCCAGGAGCATCACAAGACTCGTCGCCATGGCTTATCCCCTCTAACTTCCACATATCGTCCATCGGGAACTACGACACCTGCGCCGACCCCGGAAACCGTCGCGATTTGTACGTTGGCACCCACTCGAGCGTCTCGCCCGATGACCGCCTCCCCAGCAATGGCGGTGACCCCACAGGTCTGTCCATCTCCCGCCTTCTCATTGGTGCGGGCCTCTTCGCAATGTCCCACATGGCACCCTTCTTCAAACAGCACCAACTTGTCGGAAACCACTCGCTCGAGTTTGGCACCTCGACGCACACAGGTGCCGTGCAGCAACACGCTGTCCTTCACCACGGCCCCCTCTTCCACCAGAACACCTGGAGAAAGCACCGAACGAATCACGGTACCTCGCACTTCGCAACCAGCGGAGAGCCGCGCCGTGTCCACCACGGCCTTGTCTCCGATGACAGCCGGAGGAGCGTCCCCCAGTCCAGAGCTTTCGGGGTTTGTCTGCACCCCCCAGTCGTCCAAAGCCAGGCCCAGACCCGGGTCAAACAGCTCCATGTGGGCTCGGTAGTAGTCGTCCAGGGTTCGAGTGTAAGCCCAATACCCTTGAAACACGTGTACTCGGGCGTTCCCCTTCTTGACGATGGATGGGATGATCTCCCCGTGCATGTGCGTGAGCCGTCGTCCGCCGGCCATTCCCCGCTCAATCTCACGCTTCAACACAGAATGCTTGAAAACGTAGATGGTCAGGGAGCCCAACTCGCTCAGCGGTTTCTCCGGCTTTTCCACGTAGGACACCGCCCTCCCGGAGTCGTCCAGAGCGATGTTGCCATAGTTCACCACAACTTCGGGTGAGAAGGGCTTAAAGGCCATGGTGAGATCGGCGCCGCTCTGGCGGTGTTCTTCCAGCAGAGGCCGGTAATCCATGTTGTACACATGGTCGCCGGAGACTATCAGCACATCCTCGCTATCTTGGGCGAAGGAGAGGTTCTGGTAGACGGCATCGGCGGTGCCTCGATACCAATCCACTCCGCTCTCCCCCTGATAGGGCGGGAGCATCCGAACTTCTCGGCCTCGACCAATGAGGCCCCAGGATTCCCCCTGGCCAACATGGTCCATGAGAGATGTGGGGCGATACTGGGAAAGCACCCCCACCCGCTCGATGCCGCTGCGAGCCAGATTCGACATGGCAAAGTCGATGGTCCGGTAGGACCCGGCAAAGGGAAGAGCCGACTTCGCTCGGCGAAGGGTCAGCACCCCCAATTCCT
>CALFHQ010000939.1 GCA_937876385.1 uncultured Pseudomonadota bacterium | reverse complement strand
GCTGCCGTATCGTTTCACATGCTCAACGGCATACGAATCATCGTCGTGGACTGGCTGGGCGCAAGTCGATATCAGAAGCAGATGTTCTGGATCGTATTCGGCGTGGCCGGAATCATCGTTCTGGGTTCGATACCGTTCTTCTTCCTGTGGAGGTAAGGCATGACAAGGCATGATGTAATCGTGGTTGGTGCCGGTCTCGCCGGACTTCGGGCAGCCATCGCAGTCAACCAGAAAAACGTAAAAGTGGCCGTGCTCACAAAGGTGCACCCCATTCGCTCTCACTCCGTGTCCGCTCAAGGTGGAATCAACGCAGCCCTCGGAAACAACCCCCGAGGTGGCTTCGATTCGGCTGAAAAGCACGCCTTCGACACCGTCAAGGGAAGCGACTACCTCGCCGACCAGCAGTCGGTGATGAAGTTCACCTCCACGGCCCCGGAAATCATCTACGAAATGGAACACTGGGGTTGCCCCTTCTCCAGAACCCCCGAAGGAAAAATCGCACAGCGTCCCTTCGGCGGCGCCGGATTCCCCAGAACCTGCTACGCGGCCGACAAAACCGGTCATGTGCTCCTTCATACCCTGTACGAACAGGCTGTGAAGTACGAACAGGCATCGGAACGACAGAACTTCCAGGTGTTTGAAGAGTGGATGGTGACCCGATTGGTCGTGGAAGACGGTGTCTGCCACGGAGTCATCGCCATGAACTTCAACACCGGCGCCGTAGAGGCCTTCCTCGCCGACGCCGTGATCTTTGCTACCGGTGGCTCGGGCCGAATCTATGCCCCCTCCACCAACGCAATTATCAACTCCGGATTGGGCATGGCCATCCCTTATTGGGCCGGCGTTCCCTTGAAGGACATGGAGTTCATTCAGTTCCACCCAACCACCCTCCTGGGAAGCGGAATCCTCATGACCGAAGGGTGCCGTGGGGAAGGTGGATTCCTCACCAACGCCAACGGAGAACGGTTCCTCAGCAATTACTCGGACTCCGCCAAGGCCATGGAGGTTGCCCCCAGAGATATCGTCGCCCGCAACATGCAGCGGGAGATTCTCGAAGGGCGAGGGGTGAAAAACGAATCCATCAACCTCGACCTGAGACACCTCGGCGCCGAGAAGATCATGGAGCGCCTCCCGGGTATCCGAGACATCGCCATGAACTTCGTGGGAGTCGACCCCATCGTGACCCCCATTCCCGTCCGTCCAGGCCAGCACTACACCATGGGCGGTATCGACACCAACGTCGATGGTGCCAGCGAAATCAAGGGGTTCTTCGCCTGTGGAGAAGCCGCATGTGTGTCCGTTCACGGTGCCAACCGCCTGGGGGGCAACTCCCTGCTGGAGACCCTCGTCTTTGGCAAGTTCTCCGGTGAAGCCGCTGCCGACTACGTTCTCAGCGAAGGCAAGCCGGCTGTGAACCCCAAAGCAGTAGAGTCCGCACTCGAAGACGAAAAGCAGAAGTTCAAAACCATGGAGGGGGGATCTGGAAAGGAGAACGCCTTCACCTTGAACCAGGAACTCGGAGAGATGATGGTGGAGAACGCCGGAATCTTCCGAGACGAAGAGAGACTGAAGAGCGGATGGAAAACCATCAAGCAGCTCCAGAGACGATTCAAGGAAACTCGAGTCACCTACACCGGAAAACGCTTCAACCAGGATCTCATGTGGCACCTCGAAATCGAGGGGAACCTTGACCTGGCCGAAGCCGTCGTCGCCGGCGCCTTCGCTCGAAAAGAGAGCCGCGGCTCCCATTTCAGACTGGACCACGACACCCGAGATGACGAGAAATTCCTCCAGCACACCATCGCCCGGTACGATCCCCAGGAAGGGAAGCCGAAGTTGGCATACCGTCCGGTGGAACTGGGTCTCTGGGAGCCGAAAGAGCGAAAATACTAGCCACAAACGAGGGAAATCATGTCCCAAGTATTCAAGTTCAGCATATTTCGTTTCGACCCGGATGAAGGGAAGAAACCTCGATTCGACAACTTCGACGTGCCCTTCAAAGCAGGAATGACCATCCTCGATGCGTTGTTCCACATCCAGGGCCACATCGATACCAGCCTCGCTTTCCGCTTCTCTTGCCGAGCCGGCGTGTGCGGCTCCTGCGCCATGCACATCGACGGGAAGTACAAGTTGGCATGCGAAACCCAGGCGTCCATCGCCCTCAACAAGCGTGTCACCATTCGCCCCATCGCCCACCTCCCGATCATTCGGGATCTCGTGGTGGACATGAAGCCTTTCTGGGATCAGTACAAGCGGATCATCCCCTACCTGATGCCCGGAGATGTCGCACCCGAAGGGCGAGAGCGCTACCAGACCACGTCGGAACGCCAGAAGCTCGACCACGTCATCGACTGCATCTTGTGCGCATCTTGCCACTCCTCTTGCCCCATGACTGCGTCCGATCCCGAATACATCGGCCCGGCAGCACTCTTGAAGGCAAATCGATTCGTGGTGGACAGCCGAGATCAATCCACCGCACAGCGCCTGCAGATGGTTGGCGACGAACACGGCGTCTGGCGCTGCCACACCGTCTTCAACTGCTCACTGGCCTGTCCAAAGGACCTCGATCCCGCCGGCTCCATCGCCAATCTCAAGCGAGAAGCCACCAAGAACTTCCTCAAGAAACCCTCCACACGCTAGCCCCCGCCCCTGCGCACTGCCAGCTGCCAGCTGCCAGCTGCCAGCTCCTATTGACATTCCCGTCTCGGAAGCTATTTTATCCCCGCTAGGAAGCCCTGGGCGAAGAGGTGAAAGTCATGCCTATCTACGAGTACCATTGCGACGCTTGTGGCGCCGAGTTTGAACAGATGAGACGAATCACAGATGAAACAACCCCCGACTGCGAGAAATGCGGCGCTCCGGATGTTCACCGTCTCGTGTCTCGGAGTTCCTTTATTCTCAAAGGGAGTGGTTGGTACGTGACCGATTACGGCAAGTCCGGTGGTCGCAAAGAGGACAGCGGTGCTCCCCAGACCGAGTCCACATCCAACGACTCCTCTGACAAGAAGACCGAATCCGGAAAGACCGAATCTGGAAAGACCGAAACAGCCAAACCTGCGACCGAATCGAAAGTGGACAAGAAAGACAAGTCCCAGGCTGCAGAAGGGTAGTCTCCAATATGTCACAACCGAATCTTCCTAAGGTCGAACCCGGCGAAAAAGCTGTGGTCCTGCTGAGCGGTGGTCTCGACTCCGCTACCCTCCTGGCATACGCCTCCCGGGCCGGCTACGAGGTCTACTGCCTGAGCTTCGACTATGGCCAGCACGCCGTCGCCGAACTGGAAGGCGCTCGACAACTGGCGATGGATTGGGGGGCCAAACAGCACGTCGTCGTCCCCGTTGGCTTGAACCAGTTTGGCGGAACCGCCCTGGTCGGAGAACGAGAGGTTCCCGTCGCCGGGCAAGCGCACATGGAACACGGGATCCCCGAGACCTACGTCCCGGCTAGAAACACCGTATTCCTGGCCATGGGCCTCGGCTGGGCCGAAGCACTCCACGCCTACACCGTCTTCATCGGCGCCAATTCGGTGGATTACAGCGGCTACCCCGACTGCAGACCCGAATACATAGATGCTTACAACAACCTGGCTCGCCTGGCTGTAGCGGAAGGCTCGGCGGGGGGACGCCAGATCCAGATCTTAGCCCCGCTGATGGACCTCTCCAAAGGGGACATCGTTCGCCTGGGGACCTCGCTGGGCGTGGACTACTCCAAATCTTTGAGTTGTTACAACGCAGCACCCGACGGCCGGGCCTGTGGGGTCTGCGATTCCTGTGCCCTTCGACTGCAAGGATTCAAGGATGCCGGACTGGAAGACCCCGCCCCGTACGTCGATTCGAAGGGGGACGGCAGGGACCCGTGGACCATGCGGCTGGATGTCGCCAGGAAGCTGGCCAGAAAGGCCGGCGCCTGTTTGCGCGGTTTCTATGGGCAGTTGGAAGGATACCAGAACAAAGGGGAAGTGGATCTGGTGACCCAGGCAGACAAGGCCGCCGAAGCCGTGATCCTCGCAGGGTTGGCAGAGCACTTTCCGACGGACTCCGTTCTCGCCGAGGAGAGTGGAGCAGAGGAAGGAACCAGCCAATATCGCTGGATTATCGACCCCCTCGATGGAACCACCAACTTCGTCCACAGCCAGCCCCAATTTGCAGTCTCCATCGCCGTGGAAACAGAAGGAGAGCGAGTCATCGGGGTAATCTACCTCCCCTACTTCGACGAAATGTACTACGCCGTAAAGGGGCGAGGGGCTAAGGGCCCAGACGGCCCGTTGAAGGTGACCCAGACCCAAGAAATGAACCACTCCCTCCTGGCCACCGGATTCCCATACTCCAGAAGGGAAACCATCGAGACCATCCTCGAAGACGTTCGCCGAGCCATTTTGAACGGCCAGGGAGTCCGTCGAACCGGTGCCGCCGCGGTGGACCTTGCCTATCTCGCTTGTGGTCGCTACGATGGGTTCTGGGAACGAGAACTGAAGCCTTGGGACATGGCCGCCGGAGAAGTCCTCGTCCGGGAAGCGGGTGGAACCCTCACCAACTTCCAGGGCGGCGAGTTTTCTCCCTATGTCGGTGAGATCGCCGGAAGCAATGGCCTCATCCACAAGCAGCTTCTCGCAAGCCTGTTCGAGGGCAGATAGGCTATCTGGAGGCGAACCTTGAAGCAACCCTCGGTTGCGGCCGGAATCACTGCAAAGCAATGTTCCATGCTTTGGCTGCAACGCCTCCTCCTCGTATTCGTTGCTCTGTCAGGTTCTAGCTGCGCCACAACCCCTCCAGACCCCTGGTTTGACTCCTTCAAGACCGTTCCTCGCAATCACCCCCTGGATTTCCCCGCCCAGGCCGAACGCTACCTTGAACTGAGCCGACAAGCTCACACCGATGACGACCGATGTGCCGCATGGGAGCAAGCTGCCAGGGCTCTGGACCGAGCACCCGACGGAAACGGGCAGAGGCTGTGGAACCAGATCGAACAGTCCACCGAATGTGGCCAGTTGCGGGCAAGAGCGCTCTACGAACAGAGCCGCCTTGCCATGGAAAACAACCGATTTCTCATCGCCAGGGCCAGGCTGGAACGGCTGGTTGTCCGGTGGCCGACGTCCTATTGGGCTCGTCGTGGGACCGAATTGGTTCATATGGAAGCTCGAAAACTGGCCAAAGCGGGAGAAATGCCGGCGGAGTGGCTCCTTGAGTGGTACCGGCGAAATCCCCCCACCATCCTCTCCGGGCACCTGCTCTATTACGCTTCCCGAATCCTCCACGAGGAGTCCCCGGAAACAAACGAAGCCTCCTTCTACCTGCTGATGTTGCTCTTCGACCATCACACCGATTCCCCTCTCTGGACTTCCGGGGCCTGGATGGCTTTTGACCTCCTGAAGGAGATGGGACGGGAGGGGGACGAAAGCCGGCTGTTAGAGGAAGCGCTCCTTCCAAACGACCACCGAGGAACCGACACGCTGACAGGTCCCTTCGCCGAGAAGGTGAGGCTTCGTCTGGCCAGATTGTACGAACGACAGGGACGGTACGAAGAAGCCGAGCGGGCGCTTGTCTGGGTGATTAACTATCACCATACGGTTTCCCTGAAGGATGACGCCTTGTGGATGTTGGCTCGTGTCTATCGCTCACAGGGACGCCCGGCAGATCGCACCAGCGCCCTGAGGTTTCTGGTTCACCACTGCCCCTGGTCTCGGCACCTTGAAGAAGCTCAGAGGATACTCGATGGCCGTTAGCGGAGGAAATGCAATGAAAGTCCTCCGTGCGCCTCCTGACCCCGTTCAAGCCTGCGGTTGGAAAGACGACCGCCAAAGGAGCAAGCATGGACAATACTCTGTTCGATCTGGACGTCGCACAGCCGGATGATCTTGGCCGGAACCTCTCCAAAGAGTTCCCCGGTCTCATCCTGTTCCCCCGGTCCTATGTTCGGCTGACGTCCTTCGTCGGGGTTATTGGCGCCTTTCAGGAGCGCCGTCGTCGAGTCGTTCTCGTGGTTCGAACAGGAGGGACACCCCCCGAGCTGCCAGGCAAAGTCATTGTGGAAAAGCGACAGTCGGCGGGACTCCTGAAAATCATCGAGGCCGACACGCCAACCATCCTGCGGCTCTCTGAGGCCATCTCCTGGTTGCGACCACGAACCAACCCGGGGAAGCCGTCGGTGGGGCTGGGAGATTGTCTCGGCGGGGCCACCGCTGCCCTCGTTCGGGGACTGGAGAACACCCCGGTCTTCCCCGTCTTGGCGCTTCAGACCCCTCGGGACGTTAGACAAAGCGGACGGACCTGGTCCGATGTCCTCGCCGATGCTGCCTGGGGAGTCTGGCGAGAGGGGTGGAAGCAGGGGTTTGGCGCAGAAGCGGAAGATCTTCGAACCAGAGAAGATGTTGAGGCCGCGGCGGCGGGCGGATTCGTCCGATTCTCGCTGAACCTGTCGGAGCTGTTGGTACCCGTCCATGGCAAGAGCAAGATGGAGCTGAGTCAACACTACGTGGCCCTCGAGAGAGAATGGCCGGTGGTTTCAGAGTGGCGCAAACGCCACCTCGGTCAAGGGTACACCCTCTCCTACGGAACCCTTCGGGAGAACTTCATCTTCGACGAGCGCACCTTCTTCCAAGTCGCCGTCCGACTGGGCAAGGTCATCCAACAGGCCGTGGAGCTGAGCGCAATCATCCGCTCGGCGACCCGGGGGCGTCCCCACGAAATTGCAGTCGATCTTCGCCACAGTGCCCGACCCATTGCCCCCGCAGAACACCTCTTTCTAGCCCTTGAATTGGCTCACCATGGGGTGAGGCTTGCGGGATTCGTGCCCCAGTTGCCCATGGAATTCGTGGACGGAATCGACTACGTGAAGAACCCGGGGAAGCTGGTCAAGCGCCTCACCAAGCACTGCTACCTCGCTGCCCAATTCGGTGGCCACAGCGTCGGCCTGCCAGGTGCCGGAGACAAGCTCTCGCTCCTGCCAAAGCTCAAGGACTCTTGCCCGGATGTCTCCATCAAGATGTGTAGAACATTCACCATAGAAGGGCTCAGGGTGCTAGCCCGGAAGGCCCCGGAACTCTTCGAAAAGGTGGTGGTGAAGGCTCGTACAGAGTTTGATTCCAAGGAGGAGTCTCGCCCCGCCATCGTGGACGCGGGACACATCCCCCTCCCGTCCTCCCTGCGCCCGGAAGAGATAGAGAAGGAATACTTCGACACACGGGAAGGCAGGCTCCTGTTAGGCGCCTCTTTTGAGGCAGATTCGGGCGCCGCACAACGACTCAGGAGCCAGATGAACGACATCCTGTGTCAATACGAGGAGTTGCATTTTGCTGCCGTTGAGGGCCACGCCAGGAAGCACCTGGAGGCGATGTTTCAGAAGAGCGGGTAGATGAGCAGTCCGATGGCGGAACCTTCGGCGAGGACCAGCATGAGGGCGACCAGAGCCAGAAGGACAACCACCGGGATCAACCAGTACTTCTTCCGCTCCATGAGAAACTGACCCAACTCCTTCAAGCTCCTCCACATCGTCTAACTCCCTCCCACAAAGGGGCTCTTTCGATACCGCCAGCCGACCATCGCCACGGCCACCCCGATGCCAACGAGATCGGCCGCGAGGTCCAGGATACTGCAGAAACGGCCGGGAATCACCAACTGATGCAGCTCGTCCACCAACCCAAACGCGATGGGGATGGGAATCCACATCCACAGGCGACTGTTGGGGAGGGCCAGACGGGCGTACTGGAAGATGCCCACGGCAAGGGGAAAGTAAACCCCGGCGTGAAGCACTTTGTCGAATCCAGGTGGGGCGGGGGCCAGAGCAGACGGGTCGGGGATGGAGGTGAGGGTCAAAATGATCCCCCCCCAGACGAGAGCAAACCAACCCCAGAGAGTGCCGTTCTTTTTCACGTTGCCCTCCTACTTGAGGTCATCGCAGACTTCTGGCGAGTATAACAAATGAAATATAGGGAATGGGTGCTGGGGGGGGGAGAACTAGCGTTCCCGGATCTTGCGTGCTCGGGAGCGAAGGGCCTTGCGACGACGACGTTCCGCTTCCCGCTGCTTGCGCTTGCGCTGCTCGCTGGGCTTCAGGAAGAACTTACGCTTCTTGAGTTCCTTGTAGACTCCCTCGTTGGCCATTTTGCGCTTGAGGGCTCTCAGAGCTCGATCCACGTTGTCGTTGTCGACCGCGACTTCGATCGGCCGATGTTCGTAACTGTCTCTCATCTTCATTCAGACTCACCTACCTTTCATCAAAGATGCGAAGTCGTATTATGGGGAGATGGAGGTGGGCTGTCAACTCTTTTCTGGCTTCATTTCTAGGTCTTATGGAACTCCTTCCAGATCGCTCTCTCCAATGTGGAGGTCAAATCCTTCTGCAGTCTACGGGCGTCCAGTGTGGCCCTCAGCAGGAAGCGGAGGGTCTGTCCGTCAGCCCGGCTATCTGAGTCCAGATCGAGAACCCGCATGGACCAGTCTGGGTAGAGACGGGTGGATATGCTGTGTTCCACATTGAGGAGGAGAACGTCCTCATGACGGCGATCGAAAGCGATGGTCTTGTACAACTCCTCGACGTCAGCCCTGGGACCTTCGATGATCTGGAAAAACAACCCTTTGGAAATGGCCAGAACACCGGTCACCCCCTTCTTCTGGTTGTTCTTCACCGACTCGTCGAGGATCGCCTTGAGATCCTGCGGCGTGACCTGTGGGGCGAAACGGCTGATGTATTTGATGCGCGTCAACATGGCGTGTACCTCCTGGGAGGCTACTCCTCCGGAAACATGTAGCGGAAAATCAGTCTACCAGTAGAAAAGATAAGGGAAATTCACTGGGGAAACAATGGGCTAACGAACCGAGGCAACCCGCCGCGTCTTCCTCGCTGCGCCCACAAGGTATCGCACAGTCGAGAGCTGCCCATCGAGAGAATCCATACGAACCAGGTGGTAGGGATCCGGGGTGATGGCGATGGCGCCATCCGGGCGGACGTTGATGCGATCGTAGACAAGATAGATGGGGATGGGGTTCTCGAGAACCACTCGCTTCTCTTCCACTCGAGCCAGGATTCCCCTTAGATCCAAGGAGACTCCAGCAGACTTCAGAAGAGCCCCGGCCAGCTTTTCGATTCCTTCCACCCGCACACAACCGTGGGAGAGGGCCCGATCCGAGTACTCAAATCGGTGACCTTCGTTGGTTCCGTGGAGGGAGATGTTGTTGTCGTTGGAAAATCCCAACACGACCTGTCCCAGCGTGTTCTGGGGCCCCGGAAGCTGTACGCGCTTCTTTCCACGAAGGACAAAGCGATTCTCCTGCCAGAAGCCGTTGTCCTTCTTCGCCTTGGGGAGCAACTCGTTTTCCAACACATAAGGAGTCGGTGTCCACTCCGGGTTGAGATCGACATACTCGATTCGAGAGGCCATGGCCGGTGTTCGCCCCCCCTTCTTTGCATACGGAAAGCCCACA
This sequence comes from uncultured Pseudomonadota bacterium, assembly GCA_937876385.1. Classification (GTDB taxonomy): domain Bacteria; phylum Myxococcota_A; class UBA9042; order CAIXZC01; family CAIXZC01; genus CALFHQ01. The sequence continues at coordinate 4,083 of CALFHQ010000939.1, read as the reverse complement.
ATGCTCTTGAAGGAGTTCTGGGTCCGTCCCCGGTCCACGAACTCTGTCGAGAAGGCCGGGATGTTGACCCGAACGTAAGTGGACTCTCTCTCCAGCCCCTCCACCAAGGTCGAATGGAGTGATTGCCACAACGCCGAGACGTACACGTCGGCGTCCCAGGAAAGGACCTCAAGCATCGAATCGTCCACCTGAGAACGAGTTCTCAGCCCATAAGCCTGGCGATAGCTCCGAACAGCCTTCCTCGTGACTCGGTCGAAAATTCCTTCCTGGTGTGCATCGCCCACCGAAGCCAGAAATCCTTCAATGACCAGTCGGCGCTTCAGTCTGGCAACCCGGGGCCCTACGTCACCCCGCTTCAACCGGCCCCCCTTTCCCAGAACCGGGAACTCTCCCCGTCCCCAGTAGCCCAGGTACTTGCGCAAGGCGCCGACTCGGGCGAAATAACGGTGGTTGTCCGGGAGACGACCGACTACCTGGAATACCGCCTGCCCGGGACCCTGCCAACGAGCCTTCAACTCATCAATGCCGGCGTCGGGAGACAGTGTCCGTTGCATCCGATAAAAGGCGGAAATCAAGGCAAAATCCAATGCGAGAATCCGCTTCTCGTGGGGACGCCAATCATCCCCGCAACGCAAGGTCACCAGAGGGGGGGACGGGTCCGTCACCCAATGAGTCAAACGCTCTTCCAGCACCGCCAGACCAGGCTCACGCTTTGGAAAGGTCACCCGGCACGAACCTTCCACATGCTCCAGAATCTGGGTCAGTCCCAAAGCCTCAGGAGAAAACCCCAGTTCGTAACTTTGAACCAGCAATTTCAGAAACCGGGTGGTCGACGCGGAATCGTAGTGGGGATTGAGGAACAGCGGCCTCATGTCGTAGTCTGCGTAAGTATCCAACACCAACTCCAGGAGAGTTGGGTCGTCCTTGAGTGCCTCCGTTTGCCCCTTGAGAGCCTCCAAGGTGAAGGAAACATCAAGCCCTTCGGGGCCTTCCAATTCAATGGGTTCGTCGTCGCCAGGCTCCTCCAGTTGAACCGCCGCCATCAAGAGAGCAGGGGATTCAATCGCCACATCTCCCTCCGCTTCCCCCCACGACGGAGACTCGGAGGTCACCGACTCTGCCTCCATTGAGAGGAAATCAAAGGAGACCGACGGCGCCAAAGCGTCACCCCCTGGCGCCTCTGCACCCCGCCAGGTGACGTTGCCGAACCCGAAGTCACCGGCGCCATGGCCCGGCTCCTCCGCACATCCGGCGGACAGGAACAACACCAAAGCAGCTACTAGGGTTCGCCAAAGCATAGGACACCTCCACAAATCCATGGTATCGGGCTATGGAGGAAGAGCAAAAAAGCAGACAGGGAGGGAGGAAAAGAAACTCAGAGGATCGATAGATCGGAGAGGGAGGGGAGGGGCTAGGGTTTGAAGAAGTACGGGTACTGAATCACGCACTCACCACCGATGGGTCGCTTGAACTGAATGCGCTTGATAACGTTCATGGCGCACTTCAGGACCTTGCCGTTCTTCAGGCCGTCGTTGGCGATGGAGATCTGGGTGATGCGGCCGTTTGCCCCGATGGTGAACTTGTAGGTCACTCGCCCCTTCAAGCTGGGGTTCTTCTGCAGTTCGGGGTCATAGCAGAACTTGATGGCGCCGCGCTTGCTGCCAATGCGTCGGGCGATGTCCTTCTTGTCGCAATACACCGTCTGCTGCACTTCCTTCACCTTCTTCTTTCCGGGGAGGTACGGAATCTCCACCTCGGGGAAGAGAACCACGATGTTGTTGATGCACAACTCCAGAGCGGTCTCTGGGTTGCACTGGTAGCCCGGGAAGGCCTTGCCCAGTTCCTTGATGGGCTCGCCGGGGAGTCGAGAGAGGATGTCTGCCACCTTCACTACCGTTCCCGACTTCGCCTTGTCCTCCGCCATGAGGTAGAACACGTTTCCGTTGTCCCACTTCTTCTGCATCTCCGACGCAATGCCGGCCACTTCCTCTTCCCAATCCTTCCGGTTGGTGGAGGTGTATGCCATGAACAGGTTCCACAGCTCATCCGGGTTGCGATGATCGTTCATGCTGCGGTACTTCCTCGGCCAGGTGGAGTTGCGAAGGGCCGGGCGGCGCTTCGCTTCCATCTTGCTGTAACGACTTCGCTGGGTGGGCGGGTAGAAGCGGATGGTCCCTTCGTCAGTGACCAACACCAGCACCGGCCGCTTGTGGGTCGTGTCCACAACGGCGTCATCCACGAACTTCTCGGTGTAGTAAACCGTGGGCACCGTGGAGAGGCAACCTGCACCCTTCACGAGGCGGTCGTCTTTGTAGTCTGCGTGGAAGTAGGAGTCCAGGACTCGCTTCCACAAGAGCGCCGGAGTTTCCCGGTCCACGGCCACCAATACGGCTTTGCCGACGGTGTCTTTGAAGTTCTCCCATTCGGGGCGCTGGCTGTTAATGATCTTCAACTCAGCCAGGTATCCAAACACCTTTCCTTCCAACGCCGCACTCTTCTCGGCCAACTCCTGAGCACCCTTTACTACACTGGGAATGGAGTAGTCCGGCTTGTCGAATTCCACCCCTTTGATGGTGAACTTCTCGGTGTACGCCTTGAAGTGATCGCTGTAATTCGCTTTGGCTTCCTTGAGAGCCTTCTCCTTCTCGTCCAGCTCTTTCTGGATCTGCTCCACAGTCGCCACGACCTTTCCAGGATAGCCGTATCCCAAAGCCGCTTCCGCATAGGTCCACGGCGTCTTTCCCGTTTCCAGCAGGGGACGCAAGGCCAAGCTCACTCCCTTCTCATCGGTGAGAACCATCTCCACCGGGAGGTAGCTGAATTCCGGCGACTCACGAACCAGGTCGGATTGAAGAACGAACTGGTCCTTCATCTCTTCCCATTTCTCTTTCGGGAAGGTCTTGATGGGGGGATACAGGGCAAACAACTCCCCGGCCAACCCAGCGATCTCACTCTTTACGGCGTTGGAAGCCTTGGCTACCAGTCCGTCCCCTTCCACCTTCAGGCCAAGCGCCTCGGTGAGGACGGAGTTGACTCGATAGACTACAGCGTTCATCGGGGTCAACAGCTCTTTCTCTTCGGCCTTCAGTCCGTACGCACCCAAGCAAGCTTCTTGAACCGCCTGGCTGCACTTGGTTCCTCCGTCGATGAGGGCGTCGGCCTCGGGGCAAACCAATCCACGGTTTCCTTTCATGAACAAAACGCGCCCGACATACTTTTTGGGCACGGTGTTCAAGGTGGGGCAAGCAGCGCAAACGAGCTTGCCCAGTCCAGCGGCGGTTTCCAACCAACGAACCTTGTAGAGCGGTGACTGAGCGGCCTTGAGCCCCTCTCTTACCTTGAGCAGCCAGATCAGGCGAGCTTCGGGCGCCACCGGCGAACCATCCGCCGCAAGCGTCTTCAAAACCGAGTAGTCCACGCCGCCGGAGATGAGCTTCGGCATTTCCATGGCCTTCTCGGTCGGTTCTTCCGTGGCCTCTCCCGACTTGGCTTCCACCTTCTTCTCGGTGTCCCCTTCCTGGACATCCCCGGCCGGCTTCTCGACCTTCTTCCAGGCTTGCGGAATCTCAACCTTGACCCCTTCAGCCTTTCCCATCATTTCCATCTGGTCGGCAGCGATGAACTGCATCAACTCAGCCATCCCGGACAGGCGGGCTTTCTCTGCACCCTGGGCCCCTTCGGCCATGGCAGCAAAGTCCTTCGCCAGCTTCTCTCCGTAGGCGCCCATCTGCTCCATGGTGGGCTTGCCCTCGGCCGTCATCACGCCGTCGGCAACCATCAACTTCGGCATCAAACCCTTCACGGAACCGGAACGGCAGGCCATCACCCCTTCAAACCTCAGTTCGGCGCCGGCCAATTTCGCCTTGGCCGCTTCGGGAGTTCCCGGATTCTCCGCCTGGAAGGTGTTCAGGGCCGTCACGTAGGCGCTGAACTTGTCCACTTCTAAGATGGAGGCAGGGGCCGTCTTCTGGAGAGCCTCGAACTTCTCAGCCGGGGTCGGTTCTTTTTGGGCCTCGGGCTTCTTCTCTTCCGGCTTCTTCTCTTCCGGCTTCTGGGCTTCCGGTTTCTTCTCTTCCGGCTTCT
>CALFHQ010000938.1 GCA_937876385.1 uncultured Pseudomonadota bacterium | reverse complement strand
CTTTGGACGGTAGCAGCGATTCCATCGGGCGCCAAGACGATTCCCTCTTGTGGTGCGCAGGATGATCCAGGACGTCGAGTCTTCAGCTCGCCAGAGATGTGGGGAACCCTCATGGTCCTGACCCCCACTGGCCGACTCAGTTGGAGGGCGCTCCGAGGTTCTTGATCGCATCAACAAGGTCCGAATTGCCTTCCTTCCTCATCTTGTCCCAGAGTGAAGATTCATCGTCAGCGAAGTCGACGTCGTTCCTGCTTCCGGCTTTGACAATCCTTCGAGCCAGACTCCACTGCGCATTTTGAACTGCATGGGAAAGGGCGTTTTTTCCAGGGGAACTGCCGAAGTTCCCATCGTAGTGCTCGCCACACTTCACCATGTCGTTCGCACCCTTATCGAGGCATTTGCCGACCAGATCCCATTTCTTCTCCTTTGAGAGGTTGATCATTGCGGTGCAGCGTAGTTCGTCCTTGACATTGAGTTTGGCACCGTGGTCAATCAGATAGGCGCTCAGTTCCCACTGCTTCTTCTCTATTGACAAGAGGAGGGCGGCCCCCCGATCCAGCAAGAAGGGAACCGGCTCACAGAGCTCGATGGCTTCCATCGAATCGAGGAGCCTATAGCAGACGATTCGCTCCTTATGGAACGATTTCGTGCAAGACGCAAGAAACGTGTTGTGGACCGTGGCGTCCTGCTCTCCCAGCAGAATCTCAAGCAATTCCGGATCGGATTCCAGGCGTTCGAGGAGCGATGGGTCCCGCTTGCACGCTACTCGAATGGAGAGCCTCGCCCATGCACCTTCGCAAGCACCAGAGACTCCCTGCGACTCTTCGTCCAAAGCCCCGCCTCCAGAGGCCCTGCTTTCTTTGGACTTCTTGGGCTCGTTGAGCTTTCCCTTGGTGGGGGGAAGCGGACGAGATTTGAGCGTATCCGGGATAATCGGTTGCGGCTTCCTGGGGGGCGTGTCTGCATCGGAACAGCTTGTGGCAACGATCAGAATTGCTCCGAACAATACGGCTATGCAGATGCAGGAGGACCGCCAACTGCGGGCGAATCGGTACATGATCCTCTCCTCTTTGGTTCACGCTCCAGGACGCTGCGAAACTCAAGGAGTCCTTGAGCGGTGCCTCCTCGCGTTAGAACAACCGACATGTCAACTGCATCCACCCTGAACGGGGGCTTCTCCATGAGCAGGCGCAGGTCTCGTTCGATGGCCTCAGCGACCTGGGTGCGAAAGGCAAATCCCAGGGGCTCTCCAGTTTGAGTCCGTTTCGTCTATTTTCACGAAAGTTGATGTTCGTCTCGGTCTGAGAGCGTGTCAACAACTTCCTGAGCCGACTCGGTCTCCGGGGTCTGCGTGGTTCGTGGTTGGAATCGTGGGGCGGATGGAAAAGGAAAAGGGAAAGTACCTGAC
>CALFHQ010000937.1 GCA_937876385.1 uncultured Pseudomonadota bacterium | reverse complement strand
GACCGCTGGGCTTGACAATCTGATCCTCGCTCTCGGCATTGACGTTCTCGATGAGCAGTCTCCCAAAGGAGGCAAAAAACGCACTGCCGGACAGAGCCATCTGCCATACTACGGATACGTGCTCCACTCCGGTCGCTTCGTCATCGGACCTGTGGCCCAGGTGAGTTCCAGCACATCCGATGGCCTGAGTGCCGAGGAAGCGGCAACCGCAATCAAGGACCGAGTCGCCAAGTTTGGCAACGGGCGGAGGCAATCCAGGGTCGCTCTAGCCATCTGCGGAGAAGTGCTTTCCTCCTGTTTCCGAAATGAAATCAACAACGCACTCGACAAGCAAGCCAATAAGGAGACCGTAGAAGATGGGCCTGCGATACTCTTCCATATCGCCCACGCATCTGTGCAGTTGGGTGGATCAGCGAACGAATCCTGGGAGTCAAAGGTCTCCGAACTCATTGACGGGCTACCACTCAACTATGTTTGGGCATTCTCAGACCATATCATGGCGCTGGAACACTTCGGAAACGGGAAAACCGTCGACTTGGTCAGGGGCAATGCGGCTGAGGGAGGTCAAACTCGGCTAACTGCCCGTTTCGGTTTGGGCGAAGACGAAGATGCCAGGATGTACGTCTACGAGTGCACACAAGCGTCTAGGCCCTGATCCACCAAACCTCGTCCAACCGCAATTTTCCTTGCGTTGACGCCTTTGCGGCATCCCGAATCTGGTGTGGGTGAGGTAACAGTCCAGGATGGTCACGGCTTATCAGCCTCATCAACGCCAACCGCAATTCTCTGCGGACGATCCTCGTGTGTCCAGATTTCAGGGCAAGTTCATGCCTCCCTGCACGGAAGCCGTGGTCAAAATTGTCGGTCAGCAACGAGGCTATGGCTGATCTCGATCTAGCCCCGGGCCGAGGTGGCGATGGACCTTCAAGAGAACGCCCTAACCAACTGACAATCAACTGGATTCCAGGTTGATGCCCCGATCCTCCCATGCTACCATGCCGTGGAGAGGTCAAACCGATGATGACAAACAGGGAACGAGTCGTTCTTCACACACTGCACGCTGCGGGCAGGCCGTTGGAGAAGCTCACTCTCGTCAAGTTGCTCTTCCTGGTCAGACAGGAGACCTCAGTCGCTGACCAGATTCCCTTCTATGATTTCGTTCCGTACCAGTACGGCCCCTTCTCCTTCGTCCTCTACAACGACCTGCGGCGTCTCGAAAAGCAGGGACTGGTCCACGAATCGAAGGACAAGGTCGAGCTTGCCGTCGGCCCCAATTCGCAAGAGGCCTACCTTGCTCTCAAGCGCAAGGTCACAGATGCCGTCGCCGTTATCCTGTCCCGGTACGGTGGCCTGAAGCCACAGATGATCGTCGACTACGTTTACGGGCAATATCCGTGGTTCGCGTCCCGCAGCAAGCTGCGTCCTCAGGCCGAAGCGAGGGAGGCACCTGTCGCTGCATACACGGTGGGGTACGAGGGACGGTCGCTGGACGCATTCCTCGACTATCTGCTCAAGAAGGGCATCCGACGCATTGTTGATGTCAGGCGGAACGCCTATTCGATGAAGTACGGATTCACTCGCGCCGTGCTCCGTTCAGCGGCGGAGAACTGCGGTATGGACTATGTCCATGTTCCCGAGGTCGGCATCGAATCCACAAAGCGCAAGGATCTGAACACACGGGCCGACTACGACCGTCTCCTGGACCAGTACGAAGCCGAGCTCGTGCCAACTCACATAACCGACGTCCGGTACGTCGGAGAACTTCTGTCGGAGAAGCCAGGAGCGATGCTCTGCTACGAAGCGGATCCCACTATGTGCCACCGGGGTCGATTGGCCAGTACAATCGCTGACAACAACTCCCTTGAGGTAGTCCACCTGTGAGAACGCCTTCGCCGAACGAGCAGAAGAAGCTACGCGTCCTCGTGACAGTGAAAGCCTATCCCAATCCGAGCAAGAACCTCATCGAGGCGTCATGTGTCGCTGGAGTAACGGAGGAAAAGAAGCTCGTCCGTCTGTACCCGGTACCCTTTCGGTTCTTGGACGACAGCCAGCAATTCGGGAAGTACCAGTGGATCGAGGTCCCCGTGCAACGTCGGAGGAGTGACAATCGTCCCGAGTCCTTCCGTCCCGAGTTCGAGAAGCTGAATGTCCTTCCAGGAACCCTATCTACCAGAAATGGCTGGTGGGAGCGTTGGCAGTGGGTGGGACCGTCCAGAGCCCCCTCTCTGTGTGAGGTCCAACGAGCCCAAGCTGCAGAAGGGACTTCGCTTGGCTTCTTCAGGCCTGAGGAAGTGCTCGATTTCGACTGGGAACGAGACGACGGAAACTGGACGCCTGGCCAACTGACCACGCTGCAGCGCAAAGACCTGTTCCTCACCAAGAAGGGGAAGCTGCTGGAGAAGATCCCTCTCACTTTTCGGTACCGCTTCCGGTGTGCGGAATGCGAGCGAGGCAAATCCCACCATATGAAAATCGTCGACTGGGAACTGATGCAGCAGTTCCGGAAGCTCCGAAGAGACACCGGGTCAGAGGCCGAGTGCCTCGCCAAACTGAAAGACAACTGGCTTGGAAATCTCTGCGGGCCCAACAAGGAGACACACTTCTTCGTCGGGAACATGCTGGCGCATCCCAACTCGTTTTTGGTGCTGGGGGTGTATTGGCCCAATCGTCGAAAAACTGGTCTCCTCCTGTAGTCGGTTTTCGAACTGGCGGGGAGCGGCAACGCTTTTCTCTACAGGAGCGGAGGCTTCCGACGACACTTTTTCATCCGGCCCTCCGAGTGTACCTGCAAACACGATAGCGAGAATGAATGCAAGCCAAACAGCAACCACAAGAACCTGGTAGCGCCACCTCTTGCACCAAAGCTGGGGAACGGCAACGGTCTCATGGATGATAAGCAGACAGATCACCAGCGAAAGAGCCGTCGCTCTGGCCCACCCGGGATACGCTGCAAGGCCATCAGCAATGAAGGCGAACAGAGCGACCAGTAAGAGGGGCTGGACAGCGTGTTCCACCGCTATCACGAACCATGACCGGGCCAGCCCGTAGTTACTTCTGACGAACTCCTCAGCGTCTCCAACCGTGGCGGCATAGTCCGAGTCCTGCCGTGCTCCGCAAAAATAGGATCAGCCGCTATTCTACTTGCTCGGAAACGATTCCCGCTGCATGCATATTCCCATAGAAATGTTGCACGGTGCCTTGGTCATCCAGGCCATGAACACCCGGATGGATATCTGCGGATGACGCTTCTAAACAGCCATGTCTCCCGTTGCTCCCTGCCGGAGGTCTATCCTGCCTGTCGAAAACGCCCTCAAACGGGTCTCGTTAAGCCGGTCCCGCAGTCCAGAATCAACGTATGGGAAGCCGTCTCACCCCTTATTCGCTCCGAGGGTCTCCGTCGCCCAGGGTCGGATGAGTTTTTGCGGGCCACGCTGTCGGGACTGACCGATATCCAGAAGCGGCTGTAACAGGTACACCATCATTTGAGCCTAACGATGGTGAGGCCTTCGTACATCCGTCCTCCTTCGTATGTATGGTGTAGAATCAGCGCGGTAAATCCGTCCTCGTTCGCACACAGTTCCGCAACCCTGCTGTACATCCCGGAGTTCGAGTGGCCTCTCCGGGTCGCGTTGGGGCCAGACCAAGAATAGTCGGGGACGGCCTCCTCCCCTCCATGCGCCGCAGCGTCCATGGCCCATGACCATTCCAGGACTCCATTGCGATTGACGCCCATGAGAAGGGGTTGGTTTCCGGTTGAATAGTAGGGAGAGGTGCTCCCTCCTATTATGTAGCCGGATTGCAGACGGGTGAGAGCGAACACCTCATCCCGGGGCTCTCGAGCGTAACTTCTCACCCACTGCAACTCACCAGAATTGCTAAAGTTCCGAAGCGAGACACTGAAACATTTCTTTCCACAGCTGCCATGTGTAGCGACAGCGATGGAGTCGTCGAAGCCCACGACCATGTCACCGGGGGTCTCGTTCGGATAAGACACCGACCACTCCCTAGATGCTTGGAAATCGAATGCCTCGAGGAAAAGCCCGAACTCCTCGTGCTCGTGGTAGATGTGCCCAGAGAGAAAAACTCTCCCCTTCGAAACAGCGATGGAGTGACCAATGAAGTTGTCGTGTTTCTTGAATGTGGCGGTGCGAAGCCGGGACCCTCCCGGGTCGTAGAGGTGCATCGTGTTGAAGTACCGATGTGGGTCTTCGAAGCCCACGTGGCCGAGGATGAAGACATTCCCGCTAGAGCCATCCACCTCATGCCCGAAATCCGGCCGTTCGCTTCCCTCCAGCCTTTCCCACAGGACGTCGCCCCGGCTGTTGATCTTCAGCACCCAGAGATCTCCCCAGCCCTTGCTCCCCGAGGCACTCGTTCCGATCAGATAGGCGCCGCCGTCGCTGGTCGGCCACACCGCGGACAGTTCATCGTCCCGGTCCCCCCCATAGGGCCTTCGCCACAGAACTTTGCCGTGCTTGTCCAGCTTGGTTACGAACCCGTCTGTCCGGCGATCCTCGGTTTGATAGAGCCCGACGAGTAGAACGCCGGAGTCGCTGGACACCGCCATGTCGCGGTAGGTCTCGCCCTTCTTCTGCTTGAGACTTGTCTTCCAGACGACCGTCGGCCGGTCCTTTCCTAGAGGCGAGCCGGGGACTCCGAAGGAAATCATTCCCAACAATACAATCCAGCAAATAGATATGGCCAATTTCTTATTCATCGTTCAATCACCCTATCGTTAAGCTAAATAAGGTTCACTGACATTGGCCATTATGCCGGACATAGAATTCGGGTTCAACTGGTTTATGGTTGGATGAGATGCAGCGCAATGACCAAGCTGACTTGGATAGCGGCAACCCCGGCTTCGGACGTGGACGGAGAGGAGTTCGTGGCTGAATCCGGTAGTCCGGTCTGGGGCTGCAACGCGCGATTCCTGCTTGTCCACTGCCACGACTACCAGCGAGAACTCCACAATCAGAAATCCCGTAACAGTTTACCTGTCGATAACTGCCAGATCTTCACAGAACCGTCTGCGCCGCCGGACACGCATTTCTCGCCATTGGAGAATGGTACAACTTGATTTACCGGTCCGACATGGCCCTTGATGGTTCTTGAGGTCTTCCCTGTTGCAGCGTTTCGAATTCGAATCTCTCCGGATTCGGACCCTTCCAGAATCTGTCTGCCATCACCAGAAAGGGATATCGTAGTTCCGTCGCTGTGGCCCCTGTCGAATTTTGCTGCAAACTCTCTCTTCTTGATGTTCAATTTCTTCAACCTGCCGCTTTCAACCAGCACGTAGACGAAATTCTCTTCTGTGCCTAAAACCATGTCCCGGGGTGGATTCATACTCCAATTCCCCGAAAGCAAATTGTGCTTGGTGGTCGACACAGTCGAAAAACCTACGTTTCCATCCCTTCGAGCTTCGTACAAACGCTTTCCGTCTGGAGAAAAGCCAAGCGAAGTTGCTGGAAGCAGTTGTCCCTGGTCCAAGGTTGACATCTTATCCCACGAGTCGGTCTTCCAGATGCCGATGGTCGCATCCCCTCCTGCTGCCGCGAGCATCGAACCGTCAGATGAAAAACAGAGTGCAGTGACCCCTCCCATTCTGCTTATCTTCACACGAAGAGACTCTTCCCCGGACGCTACATTCCACACAACCAACACTCCATCGGTACCGCCTGAGGCAACGAAAGCTCCATCTGGAGAAAACGCCACTTGACTTACCCCCCAACGATGTCCGCGGAAGGAGCGATTCCGGTCGACGGCATCCAAATCGATAATCTTGACGGTCCCGGTAGAATCGCCAAACGCCAGCAATTGCCCATTAGAGGAAACAGCCACCGAAGAAATTGGCGGCTTCGAAGACTTCCCCTTCGGCTGTTCAGCACCTTCGAGATTGCCGGAGTGAATGCAGATGAGAACTGCCAGAATCCAAACAGTCAATCCTATTCTCTTCACGATGCTCTCCCCTTTAGCTGTCGTAGCCATACACTTTTCCCTCGAAGACAAGGCAATATTCCCGGACATGGAGTCCGGAGTCAAGAGGCTCGTCGAGGGGGATGGGATTTTAGCACAATTCGAGAGGCAGAGACCAAGCGGAGTTCATGGAGTTGGTGCTGGGTGCGCGCTGCAGCCCCGCCTCGACCAGACCCTGGATGACCGGAACAACCGCGGCCGCACCGCCAGAGAAGCATTTCAAGATACAACAGCGACCCCCGCCGAAACGGAGGGACTTCCAAATCGAAGTAAAGATCATCACCGATGTCAATACTCGACAGGCACGGTCAAGATAGGAAAAGAAGAAGACTAGACGAAAAGCGATCGCAGCGATACTATCGTGATACCACTGCTTGATAACCAGTGCGGACGCGGCAACCAATTTCGACGCAATTTAGTGGACAGAATTTCTGGGCACTACACCTGTACGCGATCTGCCGAGGGCTGGTCAGGCATGCTATGTGGCACAGGATCGGGTCGCAGGAGGGATATGTGGATCCACCCAAACAGAAGTTCAACGACAATGGACTCATGACGGAGGAGAGAAGCGATGGGGACAAAAGTACGGCAGGGTGACGGCAGCTACGGGAAGGTGATTGCCACCATCGACGGCCAGAAGGTCCGCGGAGGTGACGGCAGCTACGGCAAGGTCATCGCCACTACTGAGGGTGGGCTGGCGTCAGGAGCTGCGGCCGCTGCATTCTTGCTGCTAATGCAGTGGCTTTCCAAAACGAGAGCCATCGTCGAACAACCGTTTGCAGTGACGGTCCGCTGCGCGGCCCGTCGCTTACCATCCCACGCAAAAACTCGTCCGACGGCCAATTTCCTTGCGTTGGCACCCTTCCGGCATGATGGATGGTTCAAACCATGGAAACCGGTCTCGCTATCCTCGTACGCCTAGCCCTGAACACCGTCATTCTGGTCCGGGTCCAGCATTGGATGTTGCTCGTTAACCTCGCCTTGTGGCAACAACTGGCTGTGTGCAAGCGCATTCTGCCCCGCCCTTCGCAACCGTGACCCACTGTTGAGGAGTAACCGAAATCTTGTATGGAAGAGGCAACAATCCAGGATGGTCTCGGCGTCGCCGGGTGCTTCGAGTTCGGCTTGGACGGGGACCAGTGGCGCTGGACGGAGTGGACCCAGTGGACAGTCTGAACGGGGGAGGGATGCGGTGTTGCCATCCACACTACCTTAAGACGAAACAGTAATATGAACAGGGTAGATTCCACTTGCACGGGGCACTGCCCCGCTGTAGGGTCGAGGCGTAATATACAAATGACAGAGTACGGACGAGGGTCTTCTACGGGCGGCGACTATGTGGTGTCGCTTCTTGTAGAACTGCCGGCTGGCAAAGCGATGCGTTCGTGAACGCCGTATTGGGTAGCAATATCCAGAGGTCAGTGCCATGGAGTGGAAGAGTCACATACTCCTGGTCGAAGACAACGATGCCTGTGCGGAACTGGTTCGGGAGTATCTCGAAGGTCAAAGCAGCCACTACTTCGTGGTGGATCGTTGTGTGACGCTGGCGGCGGGGATGGAGAGGGCTTCCCACGGGTCCCTGGACGCCGCCCTGTTGGATCTGGGACTTCCCGACAGCCTGGGCCTGGAGACCTTCAGCACGTTCCATGAGCGTTTTCCAGACGTGCCAGTGATCATTTTCAGCGGGAATGAGGATCAAGCGTTGGTCCGCACGGCATTGGAGGAGGGGGCGCAAGAGTGTCTGGTCAAGGGGAGAATCAACAACGAGATGCTGATTCATAGCCTCTGTCATGCCATAGAACGACAGAGGTCAACCCTTTGTCGGGAGACCCTTCGGAAGGAGGAAGCGCTTCGCCGGGAGTCGTTATGGCTGGAACGTATGCTGCAATGGTCCGCTGAAGTGTTCCCCCCAGTTGAGTCCGGTTCTCGTCCAGGGGTTTGGCCCCCGGCCCTTCTCGAACGGTGGGCGGAGGCCTACTTAGAGGCACTGGATGCGGGGTGGGTCATCGCCCAGACAGCGCAGCGCAATCGACGGGTGGACATTCTGGTTTCCCTGGCGTCCGACCTGGGTTCTCGTGGGGGCGGCCCGTGTGACCTGCTCGAACTTCACGTGACGGTGATGGAACGGTGGTTGGCCTCTGGGATGGGGTCTGCGGACGTCTTGGAGAGGTCTCGGATGTTGGTGTTGGAGTTGATGGGGCATCTGGTGTCCTTCTATCGGGGGACTGGGTGCAACTGCTGAAGGGAGGGGACGATGGACCCGGAATCGAGATTAGAGAAGACGGAACTTGAAGTGGGCTTCATTCCGATCCTCTGTGCAGCGCCATTGCTTCTTGCCCACGCCAACGGCATCTTCGAAAAGCACGGTCTGAACGTCCATCTGCGGCCGGCACCCGGTTGGAGTGGCATCAAGGAGCTGCTGGCCTACGGCAAGATCGATGTCGCCCACATGCTGTCTCCCATGCCTCTTGCCTGCAATCTGGGTATTGACGGCAAGAAGACCGAGCTCCGGCTGGCAGCGATGCAGAACGTCAATGGCCAGGCACTGACCCTGGCCCGGAAGCACCTGGGGCTGACCAACGTTGGAGCGATGCGCGGGTTCACCTTCGGGGTGCCCTATCGCTTCTCCATGCACTACTATCTGTTGTGTCACTATCTCGCTGCCAACGGAGTGGACCCTCTCACCGAGGTCACCATTGTGGAGGTGGCTCCCCCCAACATGCCCTACTACATGAAGCAGGGATGGGTGGATGCGATTCTTGCTCCCGAGCCCTTCAACCAGATCCCGGTTATTCAGGGAACGGGGTTCATTCACGTTCTCTCCAAGGAGATCTGGGATGGGCATCCCTGTTGCTGTCTGGCGACGTCCCGCTCCTTTGCAGAGACCTGTCCCAACAGCTACAGGGCACTGGTGCGGAGTGTTGTGGAAGCGGAAATGGCTCTGCACAGTGCGGATCCCGAAGAGCGGCATAGGCTCGCTCGACAGATTTCCGGTCCCGAGTATTTGAACCTTGAGGACAGTCTTCCGGCCGAGCAGGTTCTGTCGGGGGAGTTCCCAGACGGGAAAGGAGGGAGACGCCAGGAGCGCGACCGCATCGACTTCGTCCCGCACCCCTTTGTCGATTATGGGACATGGATCCTTTCCCAGATGCAGCGGTGGCAGCAGTTGGAGTCTCGAGTCGACTACCGGGACGTGGTGGAGAGTACTTTTCAGTTCAGGGGAACCGTTGATGCGGCGCTGGCCGCCGGTTATTCGGGCAGCAGGAAGGCTCAGACGGCCCAGATGGGATATGATGGGACGGACCCGTTCTCCTACATGGAGGCACAGCCATTCAGTAGTTTCCGGGAGCGAGACGTCAGGAAGGCGGTGCAGAAGATTCCACCAGCTCTGGCCACGCGGCTGGAACACCTCAATGTCGCAGTGGCTTCGGTTGCCGGCGGAGACCTGAGTGTGGAGTTTGGCAACTCGGGAGACGACAAGTTGGGGCGGACGGAGGACCTTCTGGGCGAGTTGGTGACCAATATCAAGTTCAGTCGTCTTCTGTTGCAGGAGACCAATGAGAAGCTCCAGGCTCAGTCGAAGGCGCTGGCGACCAGTGAGGGGGATCTGCGCATCACACTGGAGAGCATCGGAGACGGCGTGATTTGCACCGACACTGAGCGACGAGTTACGCGAATGAACCGGGAAGCGGAAGCCCTGACCGGTTGGAGTGAAGAGGGAGCCCGCGGCCGTCCTCTGGATGAGGTCTTCCGGATCGTCAACGAGGAGACTCATGAGACGGCTC
>CALFHQ010000936.1 GCA_937876385.1 uncultured Pseudomonadota bacterium | reverse complement strand
CTTTCCCCTTGCTGCGTCCCTCGAAAGTCTGGGCCACGACGGGAACATCCGGAGAAGTCGCATCCAAGCGGAGCAGCTCGTCGTCCTCCTGCCTGGCTCCGAACTGGATGGCTTCCAGGTCCGTGGGAGTCTGCAGGGTTTCCATCAATCCGACGTTTCTAGCCGACGCATCGGCCTCACCAGTCGGACTCGGCTCCCCGTGGGCGTTAGGAACCGTGCGGGACTGGGGCAGTTCATCGGTGGTCTCGCTGAGCACCGAGAGCCCCGTGGAAGTCGTCTCCATGGCCGGGAGATTCACGGTGTCGCTGGGGTCGTTGGCATTCTCCAGGGCTTCCAGGAGTGCAGCGCGAAAGGCTGCAACGTGGGGATAGCGTTTGTTGGGGTCTTTCACCAATGCCCGTTTGATAAATCTCTCTATGGAACTGGGCACAGTGACGTGTGGGTTCCGTTTGGAGACGGCCATCGGGATGTCATTGATCTGCCGCAAGAGCAGCTTCATGGGTGTGGTTTCGTGGAATGGGGGCTTCCCGGCGAGCATTTCGTACAGCACGATTCCCAGGGAATACAGGTCGGATGCAGGCACCGCCTTGTTTCCCATGACCTGTTCCGGGGACAGGTAGTGGGGGGTACCGCAAATCATCCCCGTCTTTGTCACGGTTCCCATGGATTGGTCGCCTGCCAGCTTGGCGATTCCAAAGTCCAGGACGGTGACGTCGTCTTTGCCGTCCACGACGTTCAAATTGAGGTTGTCCGGCTTCAAGTCCCGGTGAAGAATCTGCTTTCCGTGGGCTTCCTCCAGGGACTCCAGAACTTGAAAGATGATGGAGCACGCCCGCTCGTAGGGTAGGGGGCCGCTCTTCTTTATGAGGTCGCTGACCGACTGACCTGCCAACAACTCCATGGTGTAAAAGAGCTGCCCATCGCTGGTGACTCCGAAGTCGTACAGGGTGATCGTATGTTGGTTTCGCAGGTTGGCGATGGCCTTGGCTTCGATGAGAAAGCGCCGCACCGAAGCGTCGTCTTCGGCCAAGTCCCGCTTGAGGACCTTCAGAGCCACTCGTCGGCCGATGACGTGTTGCTCGGCAATGTAGACAACCCCCATTCCCCCCTTTCCCAGCACTTCAAGGACCCGGTAGCGTCCGTCCAGCTCCTTTCCCGCCAAGCTCCCAGAGGGAACCGTGATGAGCTCGGTCCCGTCGTTTGGGCAACGGATTTGCTCTTTGGCGTATCTCTCGTAGCACTTTGGACAGTACTTCTCCATGGGAGCTAGAACCTCAACTCGAAGGCCAGGCCATTTCCTTCTGGGGAGACCATGGGGAGAAACTGGAAACCCGCTGCCTCTTCGGGTCCTTTGGAGGAGTTGAGAATCAGCAACGTGGCACCGGTGATGGCCGCCGCCGCTCCAATTCCATACAGGGCGTAGGCGCCCCACAGCTTCGGATTCACGTCGCTTTCAAAGGCGTCGTTGTAGTCCTTCTGATTCTTCAGATTCTGTGTCGGGTTGTTGGGTACCGGAGGATAGTCATCGTTCAACTCCTGGGCTCGGCTCGCTGCCAGGATGTTCAATACGCCGCCGGTAGCAGCGATGGCTACACCGGAACCGAAGATGGTCCACTCCACCCACAACGATTTGCGTTCCACCGTCTCTGGTTTCTTGATGGGTTCGGTCTCGTCGGGCGGGGTCGTGGTCACATCGCCAGGGACGGCATCGAGCTTGAGGGAAGCGTTCAGCGTCTTTGCCGGATGCTCAACCTTGATGGTGTATGCTTTGGTGACGAAGCCTTCCTTCTGCAGTTGTACGCGTGACGAACCCACCGGGAACCACCAGTCGAAGGGGCAGTCCAGGGTCATCTCGATGCCGGCCTGGAAGGTGGCCTCGGCGCCCATTGGGGTACACTGCACCTGGACTTTCGCATGGGTATCTGAAAGCTCCTTTGCGAGTCGATCCCTTTCTGTGATGGCGCCAGCATCGCTTTTGCCTGAGAGGTCAATGTAGGCGTTGAGGTGGTACCAGGCCTGGGCCTTCATCTTCTTGTGTTCGTAAGCCGCGGCCAGGTTGTAATGGACGTTGGTTCGAATCTTTCCGGTGGACCTGGGAAGCAGTTGGTTCCAGGTGTCGATGGCAGCGTTGAGGTCTCCACCTTGGGCTTGCTTCAGCCCTTGGTTGAACCGGGCTTTCTGGGTGGCCTCGGGGAGGGTCTCACGGGCGGCTGCGGAAACCGATCCGACCAGCACCAGACAGGAAACGAACATCAGGAGCAATCGACGCATGACCTTAACTCCTTGCCTCCACCGAAGGAGGTATCCCCCGAGAAGCAGAGAGGGTATAAAATTTCACAATGGATTCCACTCGTGAAATTTGTGTCACACGAAGGGCCAAAAAGCAAGGATAACAGGGAGCCAGCGCCGAGAATGCGTAGCGGAGTCTCCATGTTCCTTCCCATTATCTGACGACTACGCGGGGGATCTCAGATGGGATTCTGACCAGCACCTCGTAGTTTAGAACTCGAGTGAGGTCAGAGAACGACCCGACACTGATTTCAGCTTTCCGTTGCTTGCCCAGGATCACAACCTCATCGCCGATTGCGGCCTCTCGAGTATCGGTGACGTCTACCTGCATGAGGTTCATGTTCACCACTCCAACGACGGGGCATCTACGCCCCTGGATGAGGACATGCCCCAGATTGCTCAGTTGCCGGGTGAAGCCGTGAAAATATCCCACTGGAATCGTGGCGATACGCTGGCGGCGGGTGGTGAGGTAGGAGTTGCCATACCCCACGAATTGTCCGAGATTCACGTCTTTGATGGACATGATTCGGCTCTTCCAGGTGAGAATGCGTTTGAGAGGGTCGTGGCTCGAATCGTGCCCTGCGTCGGTTTCCTTGAGCACATAGTCCATTCGAACTTCACGAGTGGGCCAGAACCCGTACTGAGCGATTCCGAAGCGAACCATGTCCATCACCGTGGCTGGGTAGCGAATGGCCGCGGCAGAGCACGCCGTGT
>CALFHQ010000935.1 GCA_937876385.1 uncultured Pseudomonadota bacterium | reverse complement strand
GCGTTGTGTGTCCGCCGGGGTCAAGGGGGTGAGTTGTTCTGTCGGCGAGTCCCCGGGGAGCGTCAGGGGTTCCTTGCCCTGAGAAGCAGGGGTGCAGGCCAGGACCAGGGCCAACTGGGGCGACTCGTCGCCGTGTTGCCGGTCGTAGTCCAAACGGTTGATGAGTTCCTGGACGAAGCTACGCCCCAAATCGTCCCACGAATGGAGGTTGTCCAGAAGAAGGACGAGGCCGCCCAACTGAGAGAACTCCCAGGTTCGGTTCACCAGGCGACTGACGATATGACTGCCACGCTCTTGCGCTCGACGAGGTTCGGCTTGGTCGAAGAAGAGGGAGAGGAGGGTGGACAGCTCTGCCAGGGGTTCTCCCCGTTGGGGATCCACCACGGCTACCGGGGTGCCTCTAAGCTGAAGACGTCGTTTGAGCTCTTGGAGGAGGCGAGACTTCCCGGTTCCTGGAGCTCCCTCCAGGACCAACACGGGGGAGTTGGAGGACCCTGTCTTGTCCTCCAGGTCTACGTGCGCCAGCGCCCGTTTGAGGACCTTCTCACGGCCAATCCAGGGGCCTCCGATGATTCCCTCCTGGGCACCATGTTCAGAAGCTACTTCGAGGTCTCGGCCTGCGCCTCGAGCAACCGCTGCAAGAACCTCTCGAGCATTGGAGAAACGGTCTGCGGGGTCCCGGCTGACCATCTGCTTGAGAATCTGAATCCACCACTCAGGGATCGCCCCGGAATCGGGCCAGGGGAAGATGCCCTCGTTGTGGAAGCGGATACATTCCTGAGCGCTGGAGGCATCGAAGGGGAGGGAACCCCAGGTCATCTGGTAGAACATGACCCCAGCCGAGTACAGGTCGCTATGAGGACCAGGGATGCCCCCTTTGAACCACTCCGGCGCCATGTAGGCCAGGGTGCCTCGAGCGGTGAGGCGGGATTGGGGAATCGCGGTGGCCAACCCGAAGTCGAGAATCTTGGTGGTTGCGGGAGAACCGTGTTGTGGGGACTGCAAGAGGACGTTTCCGGGCTTCACGTCGCAGTGCAGGTAGCCTTGCCCATGAATGTAATCCAAAGCTTTCAATATGGATACGCAAATATCTGTAATGGTGGCAAACTGGAATGCGGCGACTTTGCCGTCAGCGGGGACTCCGGGGACGTATTCCGTTGTGTAGAAGTCGAGCCCTTCCCGGTTTGAGTGGCCGAAATCAAAGACCTGGGCGATGCCGGGATGGACCATCAGGCTGACGGTTTCGAACTCTGACCGAAACCAATCCACGGTGGCCGGGTCTGAGAGGAGCTTGACGGCCACGGTGCGGCCATCCCGTGTCTGGTCGTGGGCTCTGTAGACTTGGCCCATGGCCCCCTCTCCAAGCTTCTCTACCAGATCATACCGTCCGTTCAGGCGCTGCCCGGTGAGGTCTCCGGGGGAGGTGTGAGAATTCATGGCGTCTCCGGTTTTGGCACCACCTGGTAAGTGCGGACTCGCAGACGGTCGAGAAGAACGTCCAGGCGTTCGTTGATGTCGGCCATTGTGGGTTCTCGCCCCAATTCATCGCGGACATGTTTGTGGATGGCCCATAGCTGCGTCTTTGTGTCTGGACGCTTGCCGTCGATTTCGTGGGTGCGGTCGACGATGCGCCAGCCATCTTTGAAGCGGTTCATGCGGTAAATCAGGGTGACGTTCTTCCCCGTCTGGCGGACTTCAGCGATACGATCATCAATCTGTTTTGCTTCCATGTCGCCGTTTGAGTTGGGGAACTGATTGGCCAGCAGCTTCTGTGTGGATTGCTTCAGTCGTTCCTTTATGATGGCTTGTGTTCGAGCTTGCTCTTCTGGGGTAGCCTCCCTGTATATCCTGCCAAACATGCGCTGGCTCTTGGCGTCAAAATCCACCAAAGGCATGGCCTTGTCCCAGTCACCGGTGCGAGCGCTTCCAAGGAACGCCTCAACGGTTCCCAGCGGGGTGGACTGTTCACCACGGCATGCGGAGAAGGACAGGGCGCTGAGAAGGAGCAGAGTGAGGAGAAAATAGACAGGTTTTCGCATGAAGGTCCTCCGTATGTGCACGATAGTAACATGTGCAGAAAGACAAATACAGCGAGAAATCCGCCTGGTTGGAAACGAACAGAAGATGGCGCAGGTTGGCTTTGAGAGAGGGGGATCAGGCGAGAAGGTGGGAAGGGGAACTGTTCACAGTTTCTTGCGGGGGGGTCGACCTGTGGCGGAAAGAGCGAAGGGATTCATCGCTAATTCGGGGTTTCTCTCCCCGGCTGCATCGAGAGGAAGTTTGTTCGATGGATTCCGCAAGAATATCTCGCAGGTACTCTTCGAGGTCTTTCCAACTTGATGTCGCCATGACAGCCCCCTTCCCGTTCAAAGAATGACAAGGTTCTTGACCGCTTGAGGCTATGTCCGAAATGGGGCGCTGTCAAAAATCGCTGCGTGGAGAGAAGGCTACGGCAGCAGGAGGACCTGACCCCGGAGGTAGGCGAGGTTCAAGGGGTTGAAGGCGATGTCTGCTTGGAGCAGATCGGCGGACAGTTGGAAGTCGTTTCCAGACCCGGGTCCCGACTGCATCAGATTGAAGCCGTCGGTGTCGATGTGCCACCCGACAGACCCTTCTGGCTTCTCGATAAAGGCAGCGTTCTGCTCTGCTGCGAAGAATCCGTAGGGTGGAGCTCCCTTCGGTACGAGTCCCACGGAGTGTCCGATTTCGTGGGATGTGAGGGCTCCCAGTCCCAGTCCACCGAACTCCAGCAGGACGTCGAGCAGTTGCTTTCGGCTTTTGGTTCTTCCTTCGAGTTGCGTCACGGGGACATTGGGGTCGACCACGAGTTCGTCTCCGGGAAGCTCTCCTAAGGGGGTGCCTCCCACCAGGGGAACGAATTCTCCGGCGAGGAGTTCGAGGAGACTGTAGAGAGAGGGGTCTGCTTGAACGGAGTTGTACAGGAAGGTGAGGAGCATGGTGCTGAAGACCCCTTTTGCGAAGCGGGCGTTGTCTTCATTGCCGT
>CALFHQ010000934.1 GCA_937876385.1 uncultured Pseudomonadota bacterium | reverse complement strand
AGAAGGGGCCATCTCGATTCCCGATTTCAGCGTGTGACCAGCGACGTTCACACCTCCACAACAACCACCTCAGACCGGGAGCAGACGATGAACGAAATCATCTATGTGCTGGGAGCATCAGAAGACTTGGACCAACTCTTCCCTCCCCCGAAAGTCGCCGATGCGGGCTTGGAATTCCACAGCTACGAAGACGTGATTGCCCACTATACAAGGAACTCTCTGGATGCAGACGGTCTCAAGGACGTCGAGGTCGTCGTGGCGCTCATCGAAGGGGAATACATTGTTCGCCTTAGCGGTCTCCAGGAGATCACGACGTTGGAGCAATTCGCCCAGCGGCACATCGACATCTTTGGACCCAAAGCTGCCCTCAAGGCAGTCTCCGGAATGATGCTGATGAAGCTGCTGGGGGTATGGAATCCCATGGCCGGCTTCCCGGTCAACGGGAGTCCCACCGACGGTGATTCGAAATGGCACCTCTGCCCCCCTTTGGGTCTCAACGTGATGAATCAGAAGGGGCTGTTGTTGATGCACTACCCGCCATGGGCTGTGATTCAAGCGGGTACGTTCCTTGACTGCATGACCATGTCGCGCTGGAACACCGTGCTCCAGGCAGCGGGAGTATCAGAAGATGAGTTGGGCTTCTACCGAACGATCATTGATGTGAACCCCATCGCAGCCCCGGGCTCTGGTGAAAGCGAATATCCCAACGATTATCTGCCCATCATGGCAGCATCCGCCTTCTTCGATGGACCGGACGACCGAGACTATATCCGGTCCATGCTGGAGCTGTACTTGAATCCTCCAGGACGGGAGGATGCAAAGTATACCCTTCCGTTGCTGGTGTGCGGTTCGCCGCTGTATGACCCGCAGGCGCCGGGCTGGTTTCGGGCTGCATACAAGCACGACATGCCGGTGGACAAGAATGGGACTCCCACCGTCAGTGTCCTGCAATCGGGGACGTTCAAGGTCCGGCCGGAAAGTGCAAAGGAGACTCCCTACCTGGTCGGAAATCACATGATTGCGGCCGGCGTGACTGGACGTTGCACGGATGATCCGTCGACGATTCCCGATATCCGCAAGTACGAAGCGCAGGACCTGGTCGCTGCCACCTTCCTGCGGCTGTGTGCCGACAATCCAGACCTCTCCCCCGAGGCCGCCAAAGTGCAAGCCTGTCAGCGCTGGTTCGGCAACGACGATGGCTCAGGTGCTCCCAATCCTCCCAATGACGAGGACCGTCTTTCCATCTGTGCCCTGGCTCAGATGGATCTGTTCTTCAATCCAGTTCCTCCCAAACCTGTGTACACCTTCGAACAGGCGAGGCAGCGGTGCATGGACGCCCGCGACAACGAGAACCCGTGTAGCGGCGGGATTGCACCCACCGACCCGAAGAAGAGCTGAGAGGAGGAAACCGTGTTCTACTATTTTGGCTACGGCTCCAACATGGATCTCACGTCCCTTCGAGCCAAAGGGGTGGTGCCACTGAGTTCTCAACGGTGCGCCTTGCCCGGCTGGAAGCTCGTGTTCAACGTCCACCATTGGTTTCGTCATGAAGGAGGTGTGGGCAACATCGTGCCGTCGCAGGAAGCAGGCGCTCGAGTGTTGGGGGTGTTGCACCAGTGCGAAGACGGCCACATGGCTTTGCTTGATGCCGCAGAAGCATACGGCTACGGGTACACCCGTGTTGACGTTCCTGTTGTCGTGGATGCCGAGGAGAGTGCGCCCGATGGCTCAAAGACAATCAGCGCCGTGGCCTATGTGGGAATTCCGTCCTACCTGGACGATTCCTGTCTTCCAACCCAGCGCTATCTGAACATTCTCTTGAGCGGCGCGACCAACGCCAAGCTCGATTCGGCATACATCGAGGAGCTTCGACTTCACCCCATCCACCGCAACGCCCCCTACCCTCCCTTCGTTCACCCGTTGGCGGATCCACCGACTTTCACCGCCGAATCGTTGTCCAGGCACCCCTTGTATACCGCTGTGGGCGGAGCAGTCTTCGACATGAGCAACGCCCGCTGGGAACACGAATACCTGAAAGGATTCTTCGGCGGGCGGGATACCACCCTCTTTCACTTGAAGCGGCTGGACAGCAGCGACGGCACTGAAACCGTCGACGATGTGAAGCACGACCGCTTGAATGCGAACCAGCGCAGATACCTGAACGAGTATCAGAACGAGTACGCCTCAGAGTACGAGTACGTTGGCCGATTTCTTTACGAGTAGCCCGGAATCATCCCAAAGCCCATCTTCAAAAGCCCCACGGCCCTCGTCCTGATCAGTCCAATTGCGGGTAGTCGATGTATCCTTCAGGTCCGGGGGTGTAGAACAGGTCGAAGTTGGGTTGGTTGAGGTCGGCTCCCTTCATGATTCTGGCGATGAAGTCTGGATTGGCCAGGAACGATCGTCCGAATGCGACCAACTCTCCGAGGCCCGCTTCGACGTCGGCTTCGCCTCTCTTTGCGTCGTAGCCACCCGACAAAATGAGAGTCTCCCCAAACGCCTGGCGCAGGTTCTGCTTCAGTTCCATGGGAACGGCCGGGGCCCCCATGGAAGAGTGGTCCACCAGGTGAAGATAGACCAATCCCAGCTTTCCCAGTCCCTGTGCCAATTCGGTGAACTGTTCCTCGAACCCTTCGAAGGGCTCGATGTCGTTGAAAACGCCCATGGGACTCAGTTGGATGCCGACACGTTCGTTACCAACGGCGTCGCACACCGCATGCGCCATTCATCGAGTGTCAACCCGGTTCCG
>CALFHQ010000933.1 GCA_937876385.1 uncultured Pseudomonadota bacterium | reverse complement strand
TGCACACCTCCTCTCCTCGACACTCCTTCCCGGGCAGGCAATCGGTGCTGTCGTCGCAGGCAGCAACAGCCTCGTCACTCGTTGGGGCATCGGCATCGTAGGGAAGGTGCTCGGGCATGGGCCTATCATACTTGTAGGTGAACAGTTTGCGGAAGAGCTGCGGGTCTTGATACAGGTTCACGGTGACGGCGGCAAAAAGTCCCAGCGAAACCACCGCAGCAATCCGCTGAATCATCAAGC
Organism: uncultured Pseudomonadota bacterium; assembly: GCA_937876385.1. Classification (GTDB taxonomy): domain Bacteria; phylum Myxococcota_A; class UBA9042; order CAIXZC01; family CAIXZC01; genus CALFHQ01. The sequence goes on along the minus strand of CALFHQ010000933.1, from coordinate 3,476 downwards.
GACGCAGCGTCGACGTGGTGTCGGCGTCCTTCGATTCCCGGGAAGCCGAGTCTTCCACAGGGGCAGGCAACTGTGAACCCGGAAGGTTCACCACCGCATCGTCAGGACCCTTGTGCTTCCATAGCGCCACCATCGCTACCACCGCAGTCAAGACAATCGCAATGGCGTAAGAAACGTAAGTTGTCAGAGCACCCAGGAGGATCCCCGAAAGGAGTACTAGTCCCAATGAGCCCCAAGCGACGAGGCGAGCCTTGGAACCGGTCCAGGAAAAGTCTCTCTCCCCCAGAATGTAGTCGTCGATGCTCTTTGCAATGAGAATGGCAACCGGGGGTAGGGCGGGGAAGATGTAATGATGGAACTTCGTCTTGGCCACGGTAAAGAGGAAGAAGGCAAAAAACGCCCAGACGAAAACCAGCAGGTGCGATTGATTCTTGTTACTGCGATCCGACAGGCGCAGCCGACCCGCCAGAAGAAGCACCAACGGCACAAAAGCAACCCACGGGAAAATTCCAACGCCCAACCATTTCAGAAAGTGGTCGAAGAACCCCGAGTCAATCTGGTGAACTCCGGTACCCAAGCGGTTGAAGTGGTCGTGCACAAAGAAGCGGGTGTAGTAAGCATTCCCGTGCTTGACGAACATCGCTACATACCACGGGAAGGAGACGATGATGAAGGCCAACAAAGAGCGGGGGATGGAGATGAGCTTCAGCAACCGCCACTGGTTGGTGATGAGGAGGTACACAAACACCACCGCACCGGGAAGGGCAAACCCCAGCAACCCTTTGCCGAGGGTAGCGAGCCCCGCCATCGTCACGAATATCAGGAGGTAGCCCCGGCGCACGAAGGCGTCTCGGACGTCGGCGTCGATGGGGCGCTTCTTCCACCACCGCCACAACAGCGGGGAGAAGTGCCAGAGCAACAGTATCACGGTGAGCACGCTGTACCCGATGGCGTGGTAAACGCCGTCGTTCTTCACCGTCTCCACCAGACGCTGCATAGTGGGGAGCCCGTCCAGGTTCTTCTCCACCGCCAGATCCGTGGCCAGAATTCCAAACTGAGGAATCACAGACCCCAGAAAAACGGCCAACGAAAACAACGTCTTGGCGACAAAGCTGCCCCGAGAGATCCGCCCCTCGTAGGGGCCAAAAAACATCAGCAATAAGAACAGCAAGCCCACCGTCATGGGGGCAGCGAACATCATGTCGGTCTGCGCCTGTCTGGCCAGATAGAAGAACTGCGGCGAGGTCGCCATGATCAAAGAGGCCAGAACGCCCGACCTCCGTCCCCAGAGTTTGGACACCGCATAGTAAGTGAAGAAGGAACAAAGCAGCGCAAAGAGGGCCATGGGGAGGCGGATTGCCCACTCCGAGAAGCCAATGACCCGGCAGGCAGACGCTTCCATCCAGAAGATCAAAATGGGCTTCGAGTAGAAGTAGTTGCCTTGACGACCCTGAGGGCCAATCTTCGCGCGATAACCCCAATATGGACTGACCCAATCGTGGGTCTCCACCATGTTTCGAGTGACCTCGCCATAGTGAGTTTCCCAAGGGTCCCAGAGGCCAAACGAGCCCAGGTTGGGGAGGAAAAGCGCTGCCAACAGGGCAAGCATGCCCAAGCGTACAGCCCACTCTCGTTTCGGACGGCGCCAGTCGCCAGGATTCCCGATGGGGAGGATTCGGTTCGAAGACGGTGTTTGTTCCATGCGCGTGACTTCCCTGGCAACCAAAAAAAATGCGAGCTATTTATAACCCTGTCGGGTACTCACTTCAAGTCCCAATGCGGCGGTCAAGTCCACAACACCGCCGGAAACGGTGTCTGGACTCACTACATTCGATTGCGGATCTTCTTTTTCAACGCCTGGATGGCTGCGGTGTGGATCTGAGAGATGCGACCTTCAGTCACCTCGAAAATGGCCGCAATTTCCTGGATCTTCAACTCCTCGAAGTAGTACAAAGAAATGACCTGCCGCTGTCGGTCCTTCAAATCGTCGATGGCTTCCACCATCATCTCGTATGCATCCTTTAAAGCGCTCTCTTCTGAAGGATCGGGGGAGTTTGGATCCGCAAGGAAGTTCAACGCACTTCGCTTGTCCGAATCGCTGGAAATCCCCATGTCCTCGAAACGGATGACGTTCTTTGGCGCCAGCCGCCGAATAAGCCCCGCATAGCGGCCAATATCCATCCCCAGATTGTCAGCCATCTCCGCCTGGCTCGCCTTGCGCCCCAGTCGGTTCTCCAGATCCTTCCGCTTCTCGTTGACTTCCCGAACCTCGTGGCGCACCGAACGAGACGCCCAGTCCGCCTGCCGCAGCTCATCGAGGATGGCACCCTGAATACGGATGGACGCATACTTGGGAAAGTTGCCCTTTCGATCCGGGTCGTACCGATCCACCGCCGCAATGAGCCCCAATGTTCCCACACTGACCAAGTCGTCGAAGGCCACAAAAGCCGGCACTCGGGACTTGATTCGACTGGCAACAGAACGGACCAGCGGAAGAAACGCTTCGATGACCTTCTGGCGCTGGCGACCCAAAGGTTTGCCTTCCTTGAAATGCGCTTCCCAAGCGTAGCCCTGGCTTTCCTGTTGGTCGTTCATCGGCGGGTCATCCCAAAGTTCAAACTGGAAAGAAGTTCGGCCCCCATGCTAGGAGAAGCCACTGGAGTTGTCAACAGCTTGTCACAGCTACAAAACCTTGACGGAGCCTCGATTTTAAGGCAGAAATTTGTCGTTGCAAAACGCCCTGCTTGCTTCTACACTGTACTGGCAAATGGCCCCCGAAATGGCCCTGAAACTCGGGTTTGCCGTGTGTTTGGAAAGACCTGGAGGCGGGTGAATCTATGATTGGAACGACTTTCGCTGGTAAGTACAAGATAGAAGCTGAGCTGTCATCGGATGCCCTCGGAACTACCTACCGAGCACTCCGCACGGCCGACGGGGAAGGGATGCTTCTCCTCGTGTTCGATGCCGGAATCACCCCCGATGCCGACCAGGTCAGCCACATCCTCAATACTTCAAAGAAGGTTGCTTCACTGGGTCACTCGGTCCTCGTTCCCGTCATCGAATGGCTGGAACCAGGAACCGACACCCTCGCCGCATGCGTATGGCCCCTCGAAGACGCCATCCCCTTTGCGGAATTCGCCAAGGGCGGGGTCGACCTCGGCGATGCCCTCGATGTCGCCGCCCAAGTGGCGCAAGCCATGGAAATCGCCGCCAATGCCGGTCTCGAACTCAAAGACCTCTCCGCCAACTCCCTGCGAGTGTCCGTCCTCGCCGACGGTGGCCAGATTCCCCGGATCACCCGCTGGGGATTCGATACTATCCTCCCGCCGTACTCCCCCAGAAATAAGGGAGAGGCCTTCTTTGGCACTCCCGAATACATGGCACCGGAAACCTGCTCGGGAAAAGGGTGGACGATTCAATCCGACCTCTACTCCCTGGGAATCCTCCTCTACGAGATGCTCACCGGAACGCTCCCC
>CALFHQ010000932.1 GCA_937876385.1 uncultured Pseudomonadota bacterium | reverse complement strand
AGAGCCAGTTCCAGTCGATCTTCCCCAACGGCAGTCAGAAACGTATCGGTTCGCCCAAGCCTCTCAAACTCCTGCCTTGCCAGTTTCTGAGTTCCGGCAATGAGAAATGTCAGCCCTTTCCGGTACAAAAAGCGGTCCTTCCAACGCATTTCGTCACCGAGGTAGAGCTTGGTATCTCCAAACACTTTGAGAGCTTCATTGTATCGGCCCGCTAGAAGATAGGCTTTTCCGATACGGTACCAACGCAAGCTGTTCCCAGGGTCCTCGGGCGAAAGGAATATCTCTCTTCGGTATTCAGTGATGCAGCGGAAGTAATCCCCTTCTTCCAGCAGAACTGCGGCAAAGGACGCTGACTCTGCTTCGGCTCCTCTGACGCTGCCTGGCCAAATTGCGGTCCCCAACAGCAGCACTCCGCAAATCAGAAGTATCTCAACACATTTCATCTTCAGCTTACTCCTCAGCCCGTCACATCTCCCGCTGGTTGCCTGTTTCATCTGCGTTTCCGCCACGTCCCCTCACCTTCAAGTTCGTTAGGGAGCAAAGGCCACGGTAACGGTTCCCAAATGTAGTCGTATCTTGGAGGATCGTATGGCATCAGTCCAGCAGGTGTCTCCAATCGGGGGTAGTTGTTGTAAATTCCCGTGTTCTCCCGATAGAAGATCCTGTCAACAGCCATCAACCATCCCCAGAAGGGACCATAGTCAATAATTGCGTGCAATGCGTACCGGGAACACGAGGGATGAAAAGGGCAGTTCCCTTTCCTGATCTGCGATATTGAGGTCTGGTAGAAGCGAATGATTGCGATGCTCACAACGGAAACGGCACCACCTGTATCCCAGTAGAATGGTGGAGCATCCCCCTCCAGATCGGGATAGTACCCCGGTCGTTCCGTCGTCAATTCGTCCCCGTACCAGCCTTCCGGCCACCAGTCACCACGGGCGTCATTCGGCATCAGACTGACACTACAGAATACCCCCAACAACAGGGTGTTGCTTAGCGACGCCAGCACCTCGGACAGATACACCTTTCGCCTCATTTCCGAACTCTCAGGCCTTCTCGTTCGACATGTGCGGATACTACACAATCCCAACAGAACCGTCCAGCATGTTGGTGCAGTTCCAGAAAGCGGTGCAAAAACTCGCCAGTCAGTTTCCGGTTTTGCAGGCCCAGTTCACTCGGTTGTTTCCCTTAATTGAACCCGCACGGGTATGGGTTCAGTTAAGGGAGACGTCCGAGTGAACTGGGCCCGTGAAGTTGGCGCGCCCTTGCTATCAGCGGACTTCAGCGCTGTCTGTAGACCCATCGATGGTCCGTCCTCCGCAGAAAAGCATCTGAGGAGGTTTTCGGATCAGGCGTCACGGAATTCGGGTCCAATGGAAGAGAGAACGACGGGAAACTCAAGGCTCGGAGGTGTTCCAGAATGGCCGAATTGGGGACGGAACTGTTGAGCAAGCAGTCCTCTCCCAGAGAGCAGAGTGGAACGTAGGACCCACGCTCTTTGAAATTCAGGCGACAGCTCGGTAGTCGTGGTGAAGTCCACCCAGCACCGGCCGTGCGACAAGCCTCCCATTCACGGGTTTCGGTTTGGCCAGTTCTGGGTCCGGATCCGGGATTCCGTGGATCCCTTGGTGGACTCGGGAGTTGTTGTACCAGCGACGGACGTATTCATTGAGGACGGCGCGCAACTGGGCTTCGTTCCAGACGAGAATCCGGTCTAGCACTTCGCTGCGGAGTGTGCCGTTGAACCTCTCGACATGAGAGTTAGCGTTGGGTGCGTGATACGGTGTGGCGATTCCTCGGATTCCTCGAGTCTTGGCGAGCCAGAGGTCCAGCGTGGAACGGCAGGAGACCTTCTTGCCGTTGACCTGGGCGGTGACCCGTTTGCCGAGTTGCCCATAGATGCCATCGTTATCGTGGATGAGGAACTTTGGCTGCTCCTCGAACGTGGCGTCACGGATCTGTTGTTGAACCCAGGACAGAGTGGGGTGGTCGGTCACATTGATGTGCACGACCTTGCGACTGCCGAGTTCCATGATGACGAAAATGTACAGGGCGGTGAAGCGGACCGTGTACTGGACGCAGAAGTCGCAGGCCCAGATGGCCTCGCTCTGGTTCTTCAAGAAGGTCTTCCAGGATTGAGATGGCTTGCGAGGCCGTTGCACGCTTACCATGTACTTGCGGACGGTGGAGTTGGAGTGCTTGATGCCGAACTTGATCTCCAACTCCAGTGCGATGCGGTCTTCC
>CALFHQ010000931.1 GCA_937876385.1 uncultured Pseudomonadota bacterium | reverse complement strand
TCAAGGTCATAAGAATCAAGGTATAATAAATCAATATCGTGTATATCATTAGAGTTAATAGTATAATTTCGTAAGTATTTAACACTATCCATATTAACAATTGTAGTTTTATTAGAAACATTTTCGCTACATAATTTACAATTTTCGGCAGAAATATCAATAGTAGTTAAATGTCCATCATAAAAGTTAATAAATCTATCAAATAAAATGTCTCCCCTGAGGGCGGCGTCAGCGTGGGAGATGTGATTTACGTTGAAGGGAAACTGGTAAAAGAAGGGTGGGAGCCCGGCGCCTTGGGCAAAGGGGATCTGGGGAACACCGAGAGCAACTCCTTTAATACCGAATGGCTCTTTGCTGTTGAAGCGGGCGAACCCGGCAAATAGGCTGTTTCGAACCCGATTGTCCATTTCATGTAGCGGAGGAGAGAGGATTCGAACCTCCGGATCTGTAACCAGATCAGCGGTTTTCAAGACCGCCGCCTTCGTCCACTCGGCCACTCCTCCAAGCACGCAACGAGCCACTACTTTATTGACGCTGGCGCACTTGTCAACGATGTTGATGATTGACTACGAGAATCAAAGTCCGTAAACGAGTGTGTGGGGAACCCTTCGAGTGTCATGATTGGGAGAACGAGATGACTGGATCCTTCCGTGTAGCCTTTGTGGCCCTGGTGTGCCTTGGTGCATTTGCTTCCTCTGCTTCTGGCCAGGAAACCGACACATTGCAGGAAACCGACACATTAAAAGAGAAGGAGACGAAGCCGGAGTCAGCTCCGATCATGGGGGAAGACCCCATCGCACAGGCATATTGGCGCAAGGCGATGGAGTGGATCGACGGCAAGCACGACGATTCAGGAAAGCTCCTCCTTCGAGATCTCAGGCGAGACTATCCAGGAACCCGCTATGGGAAGATGGCTGGCGATTGGCTTGGAAAATACGGCGAAATTGATCAAAACGGCCGGGTCGAGATGATCATCGTCTCGACCTTGAACGGTGCTGCCTTGGGATACAGCCTGGTGGCTGGAATCGCCGGACAAAACGACCATGTCGGGGCCGCCGAGTGGAAGCTCGCCACCTGGTCGGGTCTGGGGGGCGCTGGAATCGGATTGCTAGCCTCCACGTTGCTAACGCAGAACCGGGCCGTGAGCGAATCGCAGGCCATTCTCTTTGGCTACTCCGGCTATTGGGGGTGGCTCAACGGGTTCCTCGTTTACGACCTCATCTCCCCTCTGCGCTTTGAAGATGCCCTTCTGGCCGGCGCCGGCGGGATGGTTCTGGGGATGGGAACCACCCTCCTCTTGTGGAAACACCTCGAGGTTCATCCCGGGGCAGCACAGATGACTGTGACATTTTCGGGATACATGATGGAGATGCTCCTCCTTGCAAATCTGGGCATCGGCGGTTCCAACGTGTTTCGAGACTCCGAGACCATCGCCCTCCTCACCCTCCTGCTTCCGGCAAACGCCGCGGCCGTGGGTGGTTTCTTCCTGGGAAAAGAGCTCCGCTGGTCGGCAAACGACATTCGCCTCATCTCTTTGGGGGGAATTCTCGGAAACCTCCTGGGTGTGACTCTGGTGGCTACCACCGAGCCCACTTCCTTCGAATCCGGGATGTGGATGATGGAAGGAAGCGTCATCCTGGGATTGGTCGGTGCGACCATGATCGTGGCACCGTGGAAACGAGCCGGTTCCGGCGATTCCAAGCCCGCTTCCACAAGCAGCGCCCTGCTCCACGTCACCGACGCCGGACGCCTTCTGGTGCAAGCTCCCATTCCCGAGATTCTCCCCACCCAACACCACGGCAAGGACGGCTTCATGGTGAACGTCCCCGTGCTGTCTCTGGACTTGTAGGATTCCTGAGACTCTGTCCCCGGTTCTATTTCCCCAGCAGCACGTAAACTCCGAAACCTCCAGGCTCCTGAAAACCGTAAGCGGTACCCAGAGTCAGCGTGAAGGCGTTGATGTAGCCTAAGACAAAGTCCAGGTTCAACTCCCCGCCGGTTCCCCACATCAAGGCGTCGGGGTCAAAGGCGTCGAAGGCGCCTGCACCGTTGCCGAACAAATTCATGTGCAGATCCTTGAAGAAAATGGGGAAGGTCTGGACCCCTCGGCGAATACGCCAGATGGGGAAGCGATACTCCAATGTAGCGAAGTGGTATTGCTTGCCTCGAGCTGCTACCTGGGGATACCCCCGCAGATACATCCCGCTGATACCTCCGTTCTCCAACAGGTCAGAGACGATGTCCTGGTCGGGGTAACCCCCCACCGTGAAGGTCCGCATGAAGGTGCCGCCACCCCCCGCAATGCCCCCTCGATAGTGAGCCATGAGGACGTGGTGGTCCAGGAAGGGCACTGGGATGTACTGGGTCAGTCGCCACTTCGTTTCCCACCGGGACCAGTTGCTCCCGATGACCGGCGCAGACCCTCGAACTTCGGCGGAAACTCGGGTTCCCTTCTCCACCGAAATGGACCAGGGAAACGTCTCCGTGTTGTCGAAGGAGGTGATGAGATACACCGTGGCGAGGTTTCCCTCCAACGGCACGTAGTCTTCAATGCCCCCCGGGTCGTACTCCCAGTCTCCCTGGACTGCCCCTCGAAAGTGGTCGAAGACATACCCCGTGGTGACGCTGAAGGAATACTCGGTGTGGGGGAACGGAAACTGTACTGCGGAAGACACGTAGACGTCCCTTTCCAGGTAGTCGTGGTACCGCCCACCCACTCGAGCCAGCAGTGTGCTGGTGTAATATCCGCCAAATACCGAAATGTTGGGGAACCACCGGTTGACGTTGAGCGAGAGGGTGGAGGCGCTGTCCCAGGTTTGGGTGTTTAGCGTAACTCCGGCGGTGTAGCTCACCTGGCCAACTGGGTCGGTTCCGCTGGTCTCGACACTCATCACCGTGGTGTCAAAGGAGCCGGCCAAAAAGGAGGGGGTCCAGCTACGAGGATAGACGGTTGCCAGAGGGCAGTACGGACGAGGGACAAGGGCGTCTATCTCCTGGCTTTCGATGGGGCGAGGGGGGGGAACGGTGCGATGGGAGGCAGAAGCCGAAAGATCTATGTCGTCGCACCTTTCAGGAGAAAAGGGCAGCTCCTCAAGGTAGAAGCCGTCGAAGTGATATCCGGCGTAAACCAGGCGCTTGCCGTCTGGAGAGACGGCTGGGTCGAAAGCGCCCCCCAGGACGTTGGTGAGGCGGCTGACACAGCCGGTCTTCAGCTCCACCGAGTATAGATTGAAGACTCCATCCAGGGTGGAGACGAAGACGATTCGATCCCCCTCGGGAGTCCAGGTGGGCTGCATCTCGAAGGAGGGTCCGGCGGTAATGTTGCGGGGCTCTCCTCCAGATGGCGGGAAGACCCAGATATCGTTGGTGCCGTTCTCCTGGATCGCCACGGCCAGTTGTCTGCCGTCCGGGGACCATGTTGGCCAGGACATCCCCCCCTCGACGGTGTACAAGTCCACTTCCTGGTCGGTTTCCAGGTCCAGTATGGTTAGGGTGGAAAAGCCCAGTACGGTGTGCACATAGGCGACCCTCTTGCCGTCGGGAGAAGGGTGGGGGTCCTTGATTCGTCCCCCCCAGGTGAGGCGGGTGCGATCGTCCCCTTCCCAATCCGTCTGGAACAACTCCTGGAAGAAGTAGAACTGGTGGTAGTAGCGCAGGGAGCTGTAAAAGATCTGCCCGTCCGCTGTCGCCGTGGGCCGGTCGCAACCTCCCAGACAATTGCGAAGGCGCTCCTGCTCCCCTGCTGGTGTCATTCGCCGAAGGTGCCGGGTCTCATGGCCGGTGTTTTCCAACCACAACAGGGAGCCGTCGGGCATGAAGGAGACCATGGGTTGGGATTCCCCAGCATAGTGGATTCGTCTTCCTTCGATGAGCCCTCGCTTCCGGCGCTCCGCTGCGTCGGCTCGAAAGCGCTCCTTTAGCGCGTCCACCCATTCCTTGTAGAGCACAACAAAGGAGCGAGAGAAGATTCGCCGGGCGGAGATGTTCAGGGAGTGGGGGTTCACCTTGTGTCCCTGTTCTCTTACGAACTCAAAGAATCCGTCAAATCCAAAGTTGCGACCGATCCATTCGATGAAGTAGGAGCCGTAAAGGTAGGAGACTGAACCTCGAGGCAGGGCCAGGGGGCTTCCACCGATGACGTCGATGGGGAGGGGTTCGTCTTCGAGCACGGCGACTCGAAGGTACATATCGAATTTGGGAGAGTCGATTCGTCCACCGGCCCCGATAATACTCTCGATGCGAACCGCCAGTCCTTCGGTGAACCAGTCAGGAACCGCTGCGTTGGGGAGAAACGTCTTACCAAACAGGAGGTTGCCGAAGCCGGGGAGGCCGGTTGCATGATCCAGGTGAAAGGCGTGAGTCAACTCGTGGTAGACGAGAATTCGCTTCCAGTCCCCCCAGAAACCCAGGTCCCCGGAGACATCGGGGACATAGCCATAAAACAGGATGGTGTCGTAGGGCATCACCGAGGTGAGTCCGTTGGCCGAGTCGACGTCATCTACCAGCATCAGATGGGTTCGCTGGGAGGGGACGAACTGAAAACGCTCCACCAGAAACTCGTAGGCCTCTTCCGACAGGGCCAGGAAGTCTCGAGCGAGGGCTTCTTCCCCATCGTAGTAGTGCATGAAGAAGTGCTTTGACTCCAGGGTGTGCCACTTCAACGAAGGGTCCACCTTCGCTTCGACGCGAGAGGGCACCTGTCCCACAAGGAACAAGGTGACAATCAGCGATACACTCCTGAACAACATGGCACACCGCCAGACCGTGGTGTTTGCACGAGACAAGGAATGATACCTACCCGGTTTCGGTCTGGCCACTGAGGGGTCCTTCGACGTCAGGAGAGCTTAACCACGTCCCCGGTCTTGGCGGACTCGTAGGCAGCTTCACACAGACGCATGATGACGAGGCCTTCTTCGGGGCCCGGGACGGGGTCGCGCCCCTCGGCGATGGCCGAAGCGAACTCTTGCATCTGGTTGTTGTAAATGTGCTGGTCGCAGTGGTCTTCCCGAGTGGGGAAGCGAGGCAACCAGGGCTCTCGCTCGTCGTTGTATTTGGCCATCGTGGGGAAGAGGCGGGCGTATCCCTTTTTGGCAAAGATTTGAGTGGATGCTTCGGGACCGTCTGCGTGAGGATGCCACCATCCACTCTCGATGATGGAAGTCACTCCGTTGTCCCAGGTGATGACTGTGACTCCATTGTCGTCCACGTCGTAGTCGCCGAATCGGCGGTCCACCACAGCGTAGACCGTCTTCGGGTTGGGATCTCCCAGCAAATATCGGGTCGTGTCCAGGGCGTGGACTCCCATGTCGATGAGGGCGCCGCCACCGGCCAATTCAGAGTGGGTGAACCACCCCGCCGGTCCCCAGTTCTGGTGAATGCCGTAACTCTTCGTCTTGATCACTTCTCCGAACTCCCCTTCATCGAGGAGGGCTCGCAGGGCCACCGCTTCCCGGTCGAATCGCCACATGTGACCCACCA
>CALFHQ010000930.1 GCA_937876385.1 uncultured Pseudomonadota bacterium | reverse complement strand
CATCTCGTGAGTCCCCCACACTCCATGATGGACGGAGTGCTCCTCCAGGTGATGCCCCAACACACCCACCCCCTCAGTAGAAGCCACGGCAACAAGGAGAGAGGCGCCGGTTCGTTCCCAACTTGCCCCGGAATCCGCCAGGGCAAACTGCCCTCCAGAGTCCCCGCCGCCATTGCCGTTGAGTTGCCAGGTGTATCTGTGGGGTTCGGGCGACAAGGCCCGGTCTGCGACCAGGTATTTCCCGTGCTCCACCCGAATCAGCAATCTCTGGTGAAGCGCCCCTTGGTACTCCGAGGACACAAGGGCGTATGACCAGCCCTCCTCGAAGTGGCAGTCGTCGATGCTTGCGTCGCTTTGGGGGAGGCTGTCAAACCAGGTTTCGGGACCGGCGCCGTCCACCAGGACGATGTTGTGGTCCTCGCCATGCATCACCAGTTGATGGTTCGGGAAGTCGATGTATCCGGGGTCAAGAACCAGATCTTCACCAAAAGCAGTGACCAGGAAATTGGCAGCATCGGGGTGCTCGTGGCCCCCGCCGTGTTTGTTGACAACGCCCCCTTCCCCCTGAAGAACCAGGAGTACGGCGTCTGCTTCCAAGCTGCTTCGAAGGACCACGAAACCGGCCTCTGGATAGCAGGAATCAACGGGCCAGGTGGGTTCTTGCGAGGGACGGTCCGGGTCGTGCAAAGCAAAAGTGACGACATCGAGCAACCCTCCAAAGAGCCCCACAGCCGGGAGTCTCCAATTCCAAAGAAACCGAGGGTCATCAAAGAGCGCTGCCAGAATTCCCCCATGAAGGGTAGAAGGGTCGGCGTCGTCGGTGTTCAAGGTCTTGCCGTTGGGGAAGGCGGTCTCCATAGCCAGGCGATAGACAGCCTGCACGGTGGGATCGGTTGCCATGTCGGGGTATTCCACAACAACCCCCTTGTTGGGGTCGCCGTCGGTAAGCGCACCGGAGCCACGATAGGGGCGAGGCTCCCCTTGTTGGATTCGATGAAGTGCGACAATGAACGGAAGGAAGCTCTGGGATCCGTACACCAGATAGTTCCAACCCTCGGCGTATCCCCCCTCCGGTACAGACTGGTAGCTGGTCAGCAGGTAGTACAACCCGGCCACCGAATCAGAGAGGTCTTGCGCGGCGGTGGGTCGGTCGTTCACCGCCAGAGCGCAAAGGCCCAGAGCGCCGAAGGCCTTCATGGGATGGTTATTCTGGGATGCCAGATTCATCAGATAGAAGGCTCCCTCGTGCATGAGGGTTCGGAAGATGTCGATTCGCTGCACCAACCGGCCTCTGGCCGATTCCAGAAGCGCCGAATCTACCCCGTCGACCCCCGCCAGGATGTCGTAGGCCGTGCAGTACAACACCAGAGCCTCGGATTCCAGTAGGTTGTATTCATCCACCGGAACGATTCGACCCAGCCCCATGTAGGACGGATCTGGGAACTCGGCTTCCATCAAGCCGGCGCTTTTGGCCAACAACACCGGGTCTGCGTCCAGCAGCCCCGCCAGGGCGCAGGAGGCGGAAATCCAGGCGCGTTCCTGCGACACCTCTTTGACAAAGGTCCCGTCGGTGGGCTGTTCGGGGGGCTCCAAGGCACAGTGACTTCGAATTCTAGCCAGGAGCACCTCGTCCTCCGGGGCCGGGCTCGATGCCCGCTGAAGGAGCGCTGGAATGTCCTCAGCTCCAAAGAAGAGGCGGGGATGGACCTGGGTCAACTGGGGGTACCAGGAGAGGGCGGAAGCGGGATCTGCCGGATCGGTGCCGTCGAGACACTCCTGCCCGTCACTGATACCGTCGAGGTCGGCGTCGAGGTCAAAGGACGCCTCCCCGCAAGGGTCATCAACTTCGTCTGACTGGACATCCAAGAGGATTTCGGTGCCGTCGAGAAGAGCGTCGAGGGGATCGGAGTCCTGCTCCAAATCACCCGCTAAATCGGTGCCATCGTGTGTGTCCAGGACCAGGCCATCTGCAAGATCCAGCCGTGAATCGGGAGAAGCGTCATTCCAACGGGTTCCTTCCAGGTCTGAGTCGGAGGCGACGTCCTGCGATGGGGTCCCCGAATCCACCGAGCATCCCGAAAGAACCCCAACCACGACCACAGCAAACCACACAGAGCCGAGCTTGTTTGCCACGAAAACCTCCTCAGTGACACGGCCTCGGAGTTTACCAGCAACGGCAAACGGTTGCCAACTTGTGTGCATTTGTGGACAATCAACTCCCGAACCCACGGAGGTGTTTCATGCCGATGTTTCGAGCTTGGATGGTTTTGTTCTTTGGTTGGATGGTTGTGGCTGGGTGTTCGACCGAATCGGCTACCGCTCCAACAGATGTCGAGGGTGACAGCGTCATCGATGCTCTGACTCCCATCGACGTCACGTCGGATACCGCAACGGATCTTCTGGCCGATGCAGACGACGAAGACATTGTGCCGTGGACTCCTCCTGGTGCCCGCAATTTGATTCAGTATGTCGATCCTCTCATCGGCACGGCTGGTCCTGGAAACGTCATTCCCGGGCCTGCGCGACCGCACTCCGCCGTGAAGCTCAGCCCTGACACGGTGGAAGAGACGGGAAGTATCGACGCCTACGACTTTGGTTCTGGGGCCATTGAAGGATTCAGCCATACACACTTGGAAGGACCCGGTGGTTCTGGCAACGGATACAGCGAAATCCTCCTCATCCCCACGGTGGGAGAGCTCCACACGGCCACAAAGGACTATGCCTCAACGTACAGTCACGACGACGAGTCCGTGTCCGTGGGCTACTATCAGGTGAGACTGTCCGACTACAACGTCAACGTCGAGTTGACCTCCACTCCCTGGGCCGGGTTCCATCGCTACCACTTCCCGGCCGCTGAATCTGCCTGGATCCTGCTGGACGTTGGTCACACTCGAGGGGAGAGCCTCTCTGGACAAATCAACGTGGAAGACGACCGGACCATCTCGGGATACGGCTTCTACAACATGCACCCGGCACTCCTGGCAGCAACATCCCTCGTGGGGCAGAAGCAGGGTGAGCGAACGGTGTACTTCTATGCCCGGTTCAACCAGCCCTTCGAGGAAACCTGGGTGTGGAATGAGGAAACCCCGGCAGCACTTGGGACGGATATCGAGGGAGCC
>CALFHQ010000929.1 GCA_937876385.1 uncultured Pseudomonadota bacterium | reverse complement strand
ACAGAAGCTCCCCTCCTCACCGTAGGAAACGCAGAGGTCATCGTTGCCGCCCACAGACTTGCAGTCAGCGCCGGCAGCGCAAGGCTTGCAGAGGTTGGCCACGTCGGAGACGCAGATGAAGGCAACATCGGGACCGCCGCTACCTGTCTGCTTGCATGTCCAGCCCGGGGGGCACTCTTCCTGGCACGATTGGGTACAGACTGCGTCCCCCAGGTGCTCCACGCACCAGCCCGACAGACAATCCCCGTTCTCCTGGCAGGGGTCCAGAAAGCAACCTTCCCCGGGAAGACATTCGGGACCAACCACCTCCGGTTCCGCAAGATCCGGCAAGTCGAGAGTCCAGGGAAGCTCTGGGGCCGACTCGTTACCGTCGATGGCAACATCCACTGGTACTTCCGCCGCAATCTCCTCAAACCGAGAAATATCCTGGGCACTATCCGCCTTGTCAACCACGTCACTGGTTCCCGTGCATGCTGCGAGCATTCCCATTAGTGCAAGACAATAGACACTTCTCATGCTGTGGCCTCCCGCCAGTTCTTCGAGGAGTAGAGTACTATGAGCGAGGGGGCGTGAGCAAGCGAAGCCAGCCAGCGCCGTTCCACCAGTTACGAACGGCGAAACGGGGCCTTGTCAATCTCGTATCGAGCCATCTTTCGCAGCAGAGTTCTGCGACTGATTCCCAGCAGGCGCGCGGTCTTTGACACATTGCCTCGAGCCTCCATCAAGCCACGCTTCATGTACGCGGTCTCGGTCTGTGCGATTGAACGCTCAACCGCCATGGACAGAGGCTGCGCCAGGTCCACCACCGCTTCGCTGCCCTCCAGGCCATGCCCAATGGTCGTCCCCAGGGCGCCCCCGTCGTCGGGATTCACCAGGGCCGCGAAATGGCGCCGCGTCAGCCTCTCCTGTTGATATGTGAGGACGAGTCGCTCCGTCAGATTTTCCAGTTGCCGCACATTCCCCGGCCATTGGTAATCCTGGAGCGCGTCGAGAAACCCTTCGCTGACTTCGGGCCTGGGCATGCCATGGTGTTTGGACAACTGCCGACTGAAATGCCCAAAGAGAAAGAGCAGATCCTCAGGACGAACCCGCAGCGGAGGGATGGTCAAGCGAATGACGTCCAGGCGATACAAAAGATCCTCCCGGAACCGGCCCTCCTTCACCCCCTCGTCAAGGGAAACTCCTGTGGCAGCAATGATCCTGACGTCCACCGGAAACTCTTCCTCAGCCCCAACAGGTCGGATGCGACACTCCTGCAACACCCTCAAAAGACGATGCTGGGCCGACATGGGGATGTCCCCGATTTCGTCGAGAAACAAGGTCCCCCCCTCCGCATGGCGAAAGAGCCCCCGCTTCGCCCGGGAAGCTCCGGTGAAGGAGCCTCGCTCGTGGCCAAACAGCTCGGAGTCCACGAGATTCTCGGGAACCGCAGCACAATTCAAACCGACGAACCGCCCCGGTCGGTTGGAGCGACGATGAAACGCCCGAGCCAGCAACTCCTTCCCTGTCCCAGTCTCGCCCAGAATCAGCACCGAGGCATCAGTGGCCGCCGTCCGTTCGCAGGTCTCGAAAATATCCCACATCGCCTGGCTTCGACTCATCAGCCCTTCGAACTTCCATTCCCGCGAGACACGCTTCCGCAGCCGCAAGAGGCGCGGAAGGTACTGTTGCGCATCGACGATTTCAGAAATAGCGCGCACCACCTCGTCTGGGTCTTCAAATAGCAAGACATCTCGCGCCCCAGCAGTCAAGGCCGTGCGAACGATTTCTGCGGTCCCCCCGGGGGACCAGACAATCACATCGGTGAAGGGAACCTCGCGCCTCACCTTCGTAATGAAACTGGCAAGTGCGGCTCTCTTCATGCGCCCACCCGGCACTATACACGCCCGAGCACCAAGCCCGTGAGCCGCGGCCAACAACTCCTTGCCATCCCCAAAGTGATGCGGGTCGAAGGAGGCCGCCTGCAACGCCTCGCTCAACTCCTCTCCCCCCAACAACAACATGCACAAGGTCTTCTTCGCCCTCCCTTCTTTCACAGCCCCCTCCTTGATTGCGTCATTCCTGTCTCATTGCCCGACAAAGCGTGCCACACGTGACGCACCATGTCCACTTGTGATTGCCCGGCACCAGTAAAGCCCCCGCCTGTAGCGATGGTACGGCCCTTGCACAGCGAAGGGCAGGCAGTCCAACGGATGAAATGGAGAAGTACATGTACGAGAGCAGCAGCAACGAAGGGGGCGATGAAGCGTCGCTAATTCGAGCAGGGGTCGTCGGAGCCACAGGAAACACTGGCGTTGAGTTGGTCAA
>CALFHQ010000928.1 GCA_937876385.1 uncultured Pseudomonadota bacterium | reverse complement strand
CCCCTGGTCCTTCAAAACGTCGGTGACGATGACCAGCGCTTCCTTGTTGTCTGGTTCTCGCTCCAGCACCGCCCGGGCCAACCCCAGGGAACGAGAGGGCGAATTGAGATGCTCGGTGGCCACATGAGCGGCCTCCAGCAGTGCCTCCACGGTGTCCCCTTCGTCTCGTAGAGCAGTCTGGTTTTCGAGCAACTCGACCAACTCTTCGTAGCGCTCCAACAGCCGGTACAAACCAGACAACTGCTCCATGATGGTGGCGTCGTCGGGGTTTACCAACAAAGCCTTGTGGAGAAGATTCGCTGCCTGGTCGTGGTTGCCCTCGTCCAATGCAAGCTGGGCAGCCTGCTGGTAGCTGTCCCTTTTCTGGCCGGCGTCCAGGGCGCCGTCTGCCAACTTCTCCAGAATATCGCTTTGCCCCTGCGCATCACCGAGGATCCCCAGCACACGGGCCAGGAGATTCAGAGCGAAGGAGTTGTTGGGATCCTCGTCCAGCAAGCTTTGAAGTCGCTCTCGGGCCAGCTTGGGCTGGTCCAGCTTCTCCATGTAGAACAGGGCGAGTCGGCGCAACAGGTCAACCTCAAGATCCTTGTGCACACCCTGTTTCAACACGCTCTCGAGGCACTCGGCGAGTTCAGACCAGTGATCCAGCATCTCTGCCAGAGACTCTGCCGGCTGCAGCACAGACCCCGGATCGAAGCTCCCTTCGGCGATGGCCCGCAAGTACGTCTCGAAGGCCTCCTCTTCCTGGTCTTCGGCTTGCAACAGAGTCTCAGCAGCTTCCGAGAAGAGCTGAGAGCGGTCGAGGTGACCTTCCACTTCAGCGGCCTTGGACTTCAGCAGTCTGGCCAGTCGAAGGGGGTCACCGCTTTGACGATACAGGGGCTCGAGGGTTTCAATGGCGGACAGGCCGAGAATCGGATTGTCCAACATCCCATCCAGACGGTTCATGGCCGCCAGGTTGTCTGGTTGCAGCTCAAGAACCTCTTTGTAAGCCTGAATGGCCCCCACGAGGTCGGAAAGCTGACCTTCCTTCAAGAAGGCGTATTTCAGCAGGTACGGAATCCGCTCGTTGCCCGACAGATCCAACATCAAGTCTTCGTAGAATGCTGCCATCTCCGCAAACTGGTCGAGCCCTTCATAGATGGACTCGATTTCCTGAATGGCGACACCGTTTGCAGGAGACTCCTCAAGCATCCTTCTAAACCATTTGCCCCCCTCTTCGAGGTCTCCCAACTGGTCCCGCCAGGTCTGTCCGATGAGGTGCAGCAACTCCAGAAGCTGCTGACTGTCCTGGGCGTGCTCTGTGACGTCCTCCAGAATGGACACGAAACGGTCAAAGCGTTGGTTCTTTCGAGCCACGTCAAAGAGGCCGTCCCGCAACTCTTCAGAGCCGGGAAGCTCTGCGAGCAACTGGTGCAGAACATCGAAGGCGCCTTCAACGTCCGAGAGTCGGTCGCATCGCAGCTCAGCGGCTTTCAGGGCTACCGGGATCTTGCCGTCGGGCTCTGGAATGGAACCCAACTGCATGTCGTACAACGTCGCCAGCTCGTCCCAGGCCATGGCGTCTTCCAACACCGGCTCCAGGGCCAGGCTGACGTCGAAGCCGATGTCGTCGTCTCCCAACATCCCCATGGCCATCATGCGAAGATCCTCAGGCACCGGG
Source organism: uncultured Pseudomonadota bacterium (assembly GCA_937876385.1). Taxonomy (GTDB): domain Bacteria; phylum Myxococcota_A; class UBA9042; order CAIXZC01; family CAIXZC01; genus CALFHQ01. The sequence continues at coordinate 6,136 of CALFHQ010000928.1, read as the reverse complement.
GATTCCAGCAGGAGCACCCGGAGGTGTTCGAGACCCTCCTCTTTTCGCCCGAGACGTTCGATCAATAGCCCGGTGAGCTCTCTTTGAAGCTCGGGGCGAGCCTCCTCGGATACCACCGAGAGGAGCTTGTCATCGGCCTGTGCCACCGCTTCCCAGTCTTCCAATTGCAGGGCGCAGCGTTTCCAGCCTTCCAAAGCAGAGAGATCGTCGGGGGTCAACTCCACCAGACGGCCGTGCCATCTAAAGGCCTCTTCAATATTGTCCAGGCGCTCCTCGTGAAGTAGAGCGAGACGACGAACGGCATCGGCCTGCTCCATTTCGTCTTCTACGTCTTCTTGTTGCTCCAGGAGAACATCGGCCAGAAGCTCCCACTCCTCACCGTCCTCGTAAATGTCGACCAGGTGAGCCAAGGCTTCCAACCGCGCTTCCGGATTGTGCTGAAGGTCTTCCCACCACCGTCGTGCCAATTCCGCATCGGGGTAGTCGCCGATGTAGAGGCGCGCAAGGGTCAAGGTTCTGGCGAGACGAGCTTCGGGCTCGGTCTCGACTCCAACCAACTTCTCCAGAATCCCGGCAAGCTGGTCAAAGCTCTGCTGAGACCGGTAGTATTCTTCAAGGTACAACAGGGCGTCTCGGTTGAACTCGTCCCATTCCAGAACCGCCGAGTACAGACGTGCTGCCTGCTCTGGGCGGTCCAAGTCGGTGACCTCCAACATCGCAGCTTCCTCAAGGTAGTGAACCTTCAAGGTGCTCTCCTCGACCCCTTCTGCCACTTCTGTGAGGAGATCCCGCCACAAGGGAATGAACTCGTTGGCTTCGGCCAGCGTCCGGAGGCGGCCTTCCACCTCTCGAACTCCAGGGAAAAGCTTTAGAGACTCACCGGCGTGGTGGAACGCTTGCTCGGTGTGCCCCTGCTCCTCGTGAATGTCCGCCAACTGGAGGTGAAGTCGATTGCGCTCGACGTCCCCCTTCTCCAACTCAAGGTGGATCTCCAAAACCCCAACCAGCCGCTCTTGTTCAAATCCCTCGGGAGCCCGTTGAACAAGACTCTGAGCAATGAGGATGCGGTCATCCAACGCCGTGGCGTCGGACTGGAGCAGGGCCTCCAGCATGTTCCAAGTCGGCTCGAAGGCAGGTGCCTCCTCCAGGTTGATGAGCAACTCCTGGATTCCCTCTGGAACTCTGTCTTCGGTGGAAAGGAGCAGATTGGCCAGCCTGGACCGAATCTCCACTCTGTTGGCCGAGTCTTGGGCGACGTCCACCCGCTGACGCAGCAGAGATTCCAACTCCACCGGTTTCTCCAATTGAACCAGGAGTTGTTCGTAACGGTCCTGGCATTCCTCGTCGTCGGGTCTCTCTTGACACAAGGTCGCCAGCAGACTCTGGGCGCGGTCGTAATCCTCTAAGGTCTCCCACGCAATAAGCGCAGCCTCCATCTGCAACGAACGCCGCTGCTCCGGGTCCGGGGCATCCGCGGCCATTTGCTCTACCAACTCCACATACTCCGGCCAGGATTCAAGCTTCTTGTACAGGTTCTTGACCCGCTCCCGAGCGATGGTGGCAAGGTCGGAGATACCGGAATCAGCAACCAGACGGTACTGCTCCACGGCCCCCTCCGGATCTTGCGCAGGGGTCTCAAGTACCTGGCCAAAGAGGAATCGATATTCCATCTCCAAGTCGGTGCCCAGCACCGCCTCGTCGGAGAGCAGGGACTCCAGGTACTCCACGAGATCCTGCACCTGGTCAGACATCGCCGCATACTGAAGCAGTCGCTCTCTCCAGGTCATGTCCTGGGGAACCAGGGTCAGCGAAATCTTGGCCACGGCGTAAGCACCGACCGGATCTTCGAGCTCCTCTGTACGCACCAGGAACATCTTCTCCAGCCAGTCAACCTTCTCTTCGTCAGAGGGGGCGCCACTGACCATGTGCTGGTAGAGCCTCACCAAAGACTCGTAGTCCTCGGCATCCAGGTATCGTGCCTTCAGTCGCTCCACCGCTTCCACGGAGGGGTGACTCCATTCAAAGACAAGCTCTGCCAGCAGATCGAAGGCAGCATCGTCTTCGGCGTGCTCCGACAGCACCATGAGGATTTCATCCAGGCAACTTTCGTAGTCCTGCACCTCAGTGAGGAGGAGAGAGGCGAGTCGCAGTCGCAATTCCCGTCTCTCTTGAACCGACTCGTGGTGTTCCAATTCTCGACGGATGATGGAGATAACCCCTTCGGTGTCCCCCTTCTCAAAGTGGATGCTCTCGATGCTTCGGTAGGCATCCCACTGTTTTGGATCCGTCGCCAGCAACTCCTCATAGGTGTCGAGGGCTTCCGACAGGTTCTCCAATCGACCTCGATAAACCATGGCGATTTCAAAGAGGGTCGCAATTCGAACCTTGTCTGAGCGGCTGGCTTCCAACTTCAGCCGCAGCGTCTCCACCAACTTGCCCCACTCTTCACTTTCAGAGTACAGACTCTCCAGGTGGGTCAGCGCAAATTCGTCGCCAGGCTCGTCGTCCAGGATGTCCCGGTAGATGAACTCGGCATGCTCTACGTCGTGCAATTCGTCGTGGTATATGACCACCATCTTCTTGCGCAGTTGATTGCGCTCCTCCGGGAGATCCAATCGCCCGAGGACGTCAACATAGATGTCAAACAGCTCCTTGAAGCGGTCCAGAAGCCGAGCATAATTTACCATCTGGTCGTGAAGGGACTGGGATTCGGGCTCCAACTTGAAAGCCTCGCTGATACAGTCCATGGCCTTCTCGACGTCTTCAAAACGCTCTTCGTGAATCCGAGCCAACTCCCGAAGACGCTCCACAGGATCGACGTCCTGCTGGAACTGCTCGAGTTGCAACTCCAGAAGAGCGACCAACTCTTTCCACATCTCCGAGGAGCGGAAGATGGTCTCCAGAAGCTGAGACGCTCGAAATCCCACCTCCGGGTATGTCTCCAGAACCTGCTGGAGAAGTCCGATGACCTTCTCATCCTGGTTTCCGTCTTCCACCAAGCGTCCCAGCGCATCCATGGCCTGGTCCGGTTGGGTCAACTCTTCCAGGCGGATCTGGGCCAGTCGCTCCAGCAGAGAGCGGCGATTCTCCTCGTCCGTGGTGAGTTCAACCTGGTCGGCGAGAAGCTGTTCCAACTCCATGTAGCGGCCGGTCTGATCCAGCAACTTGAATAGCGCCTCGGTGGCCGCCTCCTCGTCGGGATCGAGATCCACGATGCTACGATAGTGCTCCACCGCTTTGTCCTGATTCTCCAGGCGATTCTCTTCAAGCTCTGCCAGTCTGAAAAGGATGGCCTTTCGAGCGTCGAGATCCTTCACAAACTCAATCTGCTGCCCCAGGGCCTGGCTCAGATCGAACCACCGCTCCTGAGTCTCCAACGCATCAAACAACAGATGGAATGCAACCGTCCTGAGGTCCTCCGGGAGGGTTCCGCCCTGTGCCACGGCACGGCTCAGGCTGTCCACAGCATCTTCCATCTCACCGTTCTGGAACTGCAACTCACCCAGAGTCACCAGGGCTTCACCCCGCTCAGACTCGTCCAGTCGTTCCACCAACTCTCTGAGGACTCGGATGCGACCTTCGTCGTTTTCCTCCTCCTTGTACAATCGCTCCAAAGCTTTGTAACCGTCCAACCGGCCCGGATTAAGCTCCAGCAACCGCTCGAAACAGGCGATGGTCTTCTTCGAATCGGTGCCCGCTTCGTCCAGAGCCGACGCCAGGATGGACAATGCGGCTGTCTCAGTACTCTCCTGAATGTCCCCCAACCCCTCTTCCAGGGCAGCTACCAAATCGTCCTGTCTCCCAGTGGCTCCGGCCGCAGCCACGAGGTCTTCGAGCACCTCCTCGCTCGCGGGCAAAAGGCTCGCTGCGTGAGCAAAGGCCTCAAAGGCAGCATCCATGTCGTTGAGGTGATCACGCTGCACCGTTCCCAACTGATGGAATACCTCACCCCGCTTGTTGTCCTCATCGGCCAGTACGGCTTTGGCTTCCAATATCTCGCACAGTCGATGCCAGTTCTGGCGCTCCTTCACCAGGGGCTCCAGCACCTCGATGACCGGCACTGCCACTGCCTCGTAGTGCTCGTGCTCCCGCATCAGCAAGAGAGAACCCAACGCCTCAAGGTACAGGTCGTTGTCCGGCTCCTCGGAGATCACCTGGCTGAAATTCAGATAGGCCTGCTCCAGGTCGTTCAATTGGTCCCGAGCCACAACACCCAGTTGGTAGGCTACGTTGCGACGATCGGAACCGTCCAGGCACCCCATCTTCTGTTCCAGGAGACGAGTGAGGTCCCCCCAGCGCTTGTAAACGATATAGAGCTGCTCCAGCCTTTCGATGTTTTCCAACGAGGAAGGCACCAGATCCACCACCGCCTCAAGCCACTCGATGGAGTCTTCGAGCCTATCCAACTGCTCTGAAAGCAGGTTGGCGACCTTCAAGCTCAACTCCACCTTGGCGTCGGTGTCGAGAACCAGATCCCGCTTCTCTTCCAGAAGGGTCAAGAGCGCTTCGGGATGATCCTGAACTTCCAGCAACGACTCCAAACGTTCCAGCAACTCCAGATTCGATGGATCTCGGTCCCGAGCTCGCTCCAACGCTTCAATAGCGACGTCGAATTCATCCAACTCACTGGCCAGGTTGGCCAGTCGCAAAGCGACCGCGTATTCGTTGGTCGTGTCCAACGCTTCCTGGACGTCGAAGTCGCTCTCTCCCACCTGGAGGAGTCCCTTGTAGATCGAGAACAGAGCCAACTCTTCGCCCGCTTCCCGGGCTACGTCTTCGATTCTGTCGATGAGGTCCGGATCCCCCGAATTCACCGACACCATGCGGGTCAGATACTGAAGGGCCGATGCTGCCTGGTGGAGCTCTTCGTGGAGAACTCGGGCACAACGGTCGAAGCTGTCGTAACGCTCCATGTCGTCTTGAGCAGAAAGGGCCTTCTTGTTCAACACGGCCACCAACTCTTCCCAAGCGGCGGTCCGTTCGTATTCCTTCTCCAGGAGCGGAAGGACAACGTCCAGCGCCTCGTCTCGCTCAAAGAGGTCCGCCAGACGGGCCCAGGCGCCCTCGTCCTCAGGCCACGCCTCCACCAACTGCTGAAGAACCATGGCTCCGGCTTCCGGAGCGGACAGCTTGTCGATTTGCAGCGCTGCCAATGCCGTGAGGTTCTTCTGCCGCAAGGACTCGGAACCGATCTGTATCTCTTCATCGAGGACCGTCACCAAGCGGTCCCACGCTTCCAACTCTTCCAGGATTCGCTTGAGGCCGTCGGTGGCCTCTTCGTTTTCAGGATCCAGTTGCCGAATCTCGTCGTACACGTCGGCAGCCTTCTCGGGCTCGGAAACGATCTCCTCATAGAGCCTCGCCAGCTTGAACAGCTCCTCGGTCTTCTCGCTGAGGTCCATCATCAAGTCCGCCTTGCGACGCACCGTCTCTTCCATGGAAGCCCAGTTGCTCGACGCCATATGGAGCCGCTCCAACTCGTTGAGCACTTCCAGGGAATCCGGCTCCTGCTCAAGCGCCTCTTTGAGGACCTCTTCAGCCTGCTCCGGTTTCTTCAGTCTGGAACCGTAGATGGAAGCCACCTGCACAGCGATTTTCGTGTTGGCTTCGCTTGACAGGTCGTCCCCAATGAGATCCCCCAAAATGGCCGAAAGCCCTTCCAGGCTGTCCGAGCGAGTGGCTCGCTCAACCAACTGCCCCATGAGGCTCAAATCCCCGTCCCGGGCCATTCCCAAGAACAAGGTCAAGGTGCGGGCATAGGCCTTCTCCGGCTGCGCCGTGGCTTCCAAAGCGTCTGCCAGGCGCATCGCTGCCTCATGGGCCTGCTCCCCCTCTGCGTGGTCGGCCAGCACCGTGAGGGCTCGCACAACCAGCTTGTCCTGCCGCTCTTCGGGATACAGCGAGAGGAGCCGAGCGGCCACATCGGTGTTCTCCGGGAGCTGGTCCAAGAGAGACTCGAGGATGCGCACGGCCCGTTCGGAATCGTCCATTTCCTCTTCGGCGATTCGCACCATCTCAAGGCCGGCGTTCAAGATATGCTCTGGGTCTTCCTCTTTTTGTCTGAATTCGTTCAGGAATCGAAGCAGCCCGGGAAGGTTGTCCTGGGCCCGGTAAATGGACTCCAATTCATCGAACT